>JARGFZ010000004.1 GCA_029210965.1 bacterium
CTTACTGTCGGAAGGTTCCCAGCCGATGGACGAGCAACGACAAGCGCAAGGGCAAAGGCAACATAAAAAACGGGATCGCTTCACTCGGGTAACGGTTCGCGATGACAAACCTGGTGCCTTGATTTTTCTCCCAAACGCCCATGCCCCCAAGCACCTATGCACACGGTATTCCCCGTGTCTCCGCGTCTCCGTGTCCCCGCGTCATGATTTTCTCACCGTATCACCGCGTCTCCGTGTCCTGACGGCCCGGACATCAACCAGGCCTTCAGAATCTCAAAGTCTCCGGGTATTTCGAAGCTGCGTTCCAGAAACACCAGCTTCCCCGTGCTGGTGGTGATCACCAGGTGTTCATTGGTGACCTTGACGTCGGCTGTATCCGGTTTGAGGAACTTCTCCGTTGAATGTTCGCTGGTGACCACCATAAGGTCATCCTGAAGTTCTATCTCCTGGGGCGCGAGAAGCGTCACGTTACCGGCACCGAAGACGTTGATCCAGAACATGATATGGGAGATGCTCCAGTAAAGGGCTCCCATCAATACGGCCCAGACCAGTCCTTTGTCGTAGTTGCCGTCAATGGCATGTCCCAGAAAAACAAATCCCGCCAATGCGGGCATGGCCACCCGTCTAAATGGACGCTGGGAAGCTGTAATGCGGATAATGTCGTATAGATCACGACGGGAGTGCTGGAACTTCAGTCTTTTCATATGCTTTGTATGGCGGGTGGGTATGAGCCTGGATGTCTCCGCGTCCCCGCGTCTCCGTGTCCCCGTGTCCCCGTGTCTTTAAAAACCTCTCACACCGAAAATGGCGGTCCCGACCCTCACGATAGTGGCGCCCTCTTCAATGGCAACCTCAAAATCTCCTGTCATTCCCATGGACAGCTCCTTCAGGGAGCTATCCGGGTGACCCTCGGCCACCAGATTGTCCCTGAGCTCTCTAAGGGCCTTGAACCAGGGGCGGGACCTCTCCGGGTCGGGATCAAAGGGAGGCATGGTCATAAGCCCCACAGGCTGGGTACCTTCCTCTTCCATAAGAGCTGCAATGATGTCCCCGGTCTCGGACGGCTCACAGCCGTACTTGACCTTCTCACCAGATACGTTCACCTGGACAAGAGCCTTACACACCTTCCCTTCTTCCAGGTAACGATGGGAGACTTCCCTGGCAAGGAGGACAGAATCGATGGAGTGGACCCAATCAAAAAGGGCGGGACAGTATTTGGCCTTATTGCTTTGCAAATGCCCCACCAGGTGCCATATCAGACCCTCCGGCAGCTGCGGGATCTTTTCCCGTGACTCCTGGATCCTATTTTCGCCAAAGTGAACCTGCCCCGCCAGAGCTGCCTCCTCGATCCGCTCTGTGGGCATGGTCTTACTGATGGCGAGGAGCATGATGTCGTCGGCCAGCCTGCCGGTTTTTTCAGCGGCCACCCTTATCCGGCCCAGAACCTTTGTGATGTTACCTTTTACAGTAGACATATTCCCCCCGATCAGTCTCCCGGCGATGACTTGTTGACACCGCCAGATTTGTCCAGCAGGGTCCGATACTGGGTCGCCCATTAAATAAACGCCTCGATCTTGTAAAACCTTGTCTGAGTTTTACGTTGCGGGGCATTATAGTGGTTATATCAGTTGTCAGGGGCAAAATCAGCCATCACTTGAAACGGATAAGCGCTGGCATATGAAAATTAAAGGTCGGGTCTATTACTATTGGACTGGGATCTTATGAGGACCTGATTGCAGGGAACGGAACTTTCCAGCAAGGTTATCATACCTCACTTGAGCCGTCTCGGCCCAGGTCGTTCCCGGGAATTTCTTGATGACATCTCCATACACAACTAAAGCTTTGTCAAAAATTTTCATGTATCCAATATCGAGCATGACCGCTGCCTTGAACAAGGCTTCAGAAGCAATTTGATCGTTTATCGCTTCCTCTGCAGCCAGCATATAATTTTCATAAGCTTTCTGGATCAGGGGGGCTGTATAGGTGGTGAGGAACATTCCTGTAATGTTCTTTTCTTTCCTTGCTGTATCGATCTGACCTTTGGTAGCTTCACCCAGCAGGAGGTATGCCTCAGCAGCAAGACTGCTTCGTGAATAATTTTGAAGATATTTCTCCATATCGTGAACAACCCAGTCATAGTCACCCCGCACCAGATCTTCTCTGGCATGCTGAATGATAACATTTTCCTGAACTGAAGGGGGCGGGGTGGAAACGCAGGAGAACAACAGAGTACACCATATCAATGAGCCAACTGTTATTTTTTTCATCAGTTCACCATTACGTAAAAAGGGGCTGCATCCGCAGCCCCTCGTGATCTTTGGCGGGGTCGACGGGACTCGAACCCGCGGCCTCCGGCGTGACAGGCCGGCGTTATAACCGACTTAACTACGACCCCTATTTATCTTCAACATTTTTTTAGAGAACTGGTGGGCGGTACAAGGCTCGAACTTGTGACCCCCGGCTTGTAAGGCCGATGCTCTCCCAACTGAGCTAACCGCCCGACAGGGAATTACTTATATTCTTCTTGGGTACTGCTGTCAACTACTGTTTAGTTTCTGGCGCCTAATGTCCAGTGTCCAGGGTTTTGCCTGGAACCTGAAACTTGGAACCTGGAACAATATGTCAATGCGTCTGAACAGGATCCACCTTTGCTGTAACGGCGCTGGTGGGATCGGTGTCAAAAGGCCGCAGCGCAGGGATCGGCTGCTCTTCCCGAGCCTCACACAGAGCTATTGCAAGCACTTCATCAACGCTCTCCACCGGGTGGATGCTGAGTCCCTTGAGAATCTCCCTGGGGACCTCTTTCAGGTTCATCTCGTTCTCAATGGGAATGATCACATGGGAGACTCCGCCGCGGTTAGCTGCCAGAAGTTTCTCCTTGAGTCCGCCTATCTTAAGTACCCGGCCTCTCAGGGTGATCTCACCCGTCATGGCTATATCGTGCCTGACCGGCCTTCCTGTCAGAGCCGAAGCCAGGGACGTGGCAAGAGTGATACCGGCGGACGGGCCGTCTTTGGGAATAGCACCCTCAGGCACGTGAACGTGAATATCCACCTTCTGGTAAAAATCCCTTGGCAAACCAAGATCTTCCGCCCTGGACCTGACATAACTGAGAGCTGCCCGAGCCGATTCCTGCATGACATCACCCAGTTTACCGGTGAGGATCAGGTTCCCCTTACCCTCCAGTATGGTCACTTCAGTCTGCAGGATCTCTCCTCCAACCTCGGTCCAGGCAAGGCCGGTTGTCAGACCAACCCGGTCCTTATCTTCGATGAGACCGTGCTTGAACTTAGGCACACCCAGGAATTCTCCCACCATCTTGGGTGAAATGGTTATTCGCTTGCCATTTTCTTTTTCCTTGACCACTTCACGAGCCACCTTACGGCACACGGATGCCAGCTCTCTCTCCAGGTTTCGGACACCACTCTCCCGCGTGTACCCGCGGATGAGCTCCAAAATCCCTTTATCGGTGAAATTGACGTTGTCCTCGGTAAGACCGTTGACCTCCATCTGTTTACTCACCAGGAAACTTTTGGCAATGTTGAGTTTGTCGAGCTCGGTGTAGCCAGCGATCCGGATGATCTCCATGCGGTCCCTCAGGGGCGCCGGGATGGGATCCAGTGAGTTGGCAGTTGTGATGAACATCACCTTGGAGAGATCGTAATCCACCTCGAGATAATGGTCGGAGAAGGCCCCGTTCTGCTCCGGGTCGAGGACCTCGAGCAGTGCCGAAGAGGGATCCCCTCTGAAGTCCATGCTCATCTTGTCGACCTCGTCCAGGAGGAAAACAGGGTTCAGGCTCTCAGCCCGTTTCATGGACTGAAGGATCCTGCCCGGAAGGGCTCCAATATAGGTCCGCCTGTGCCCGCGGATCTCGGCCTCGTCGCGGACTCCGCCTAAGGACAGCCGCACGAAGTTCCGGCCAATGGACCTGGCAATTGATTTTGCGAGGGAGGTCTTCCCAACACCGGGAGGGCCCACGAAGCACAGTATGGGACCCTTCAGCTGGCCCACCAACTGATGAACCGCGAGGTACTCGAGGATCCTTTCCTTCACTTTCTGAAGTCCGTAATGATCCTCATCCAGGATCTTTTCCGCCTCGAGGATGTCCAGTTTGTCTTCGGTGTATGTGTCCCACGGTACTGATATCAGCCAATCTATGTAATTTCGGACAACTGTGGCCTCTGCAGCCATGGGAGCCATCATCTTGAGCCGGCGGAGCTCTTTCATTGCCTTCTCGAGAACATCCTCAGGCATCCCGACCTTTTCGATCTTCTCTTCCAGTTCCTGCAGCTCGGCCTTGGACTCGTCCTTCTCCCCGAGCTCTTTCTGGATGGCTCGCATCTGTTCGTTAAGGTAATACTCCTTCTGCGTCCTCTCCATCTGGCGTTTAACCCTGCTGCGTATCTTTCGCTCGATCTGGAGGATCTCTATCTCCGATTCCAGTATCTGGAGGACCGTCTCAAGTCTCGGGGCAACTTCGATGGTTTCGAGGATATCCTGCTTGTCCTCCAGCTTTATGATAAGGTGTGCCGCCACTGTGTCGGCGAACTTTCCAGGCTCGTTGATAGTGGAAACCGTGGCCAGGACCTCCTGTGGAACCTTCTTGTTGAGTTTGGCATACCTTTCCAGCCGATCTATAATGCTGCGCATCATGGCTTCCAGCTCGGCAGAAAGGGGAATGGAGGTATCGATCTCTTCGTAGGTGGCGGAAAGGTAGTCATCCATGATGCTGTACCGGGCAAGCCGCACCCTTTTCTGCCCCTCAACGAGAACCTTAACGGTTCCATCGGGCAGCCGCAGCATCTGCAGGATCGAGGAATGGGTACCAACAAGATTGATCTCATCCGGCTCAGGATCATCGATCTGGGCATCTTTCTGGGCTACCAGAAGGATGTTCTTGTCCGCCGCCATGGCCTCTTCCAGAGCCCGGATGGATTTATCCCGGCCCACAAATAGGGGAACTATCATATGTGGGAACACAACGATATCCCTCAGCGGCAGAACCGGCAGGGATTCCGTGGTTAAAACATTATCATTGCCTTCTGACATGATTTATCACACTCCGATCGCCTGCCCGGTCACTCAAGTCCGGGCGGCAGGAAACTATTTTTGACGTATACGGGCATCCAAAGGACCCTGGTACTCAGGAGACTTTTTTCTCCTTCTCCTTCACCCCTTCTCCCTCACTATCACCCGACTCGTAAAGCAGGATAGGATCTGTTCTATTGTTAACGACTTCTTCGTTAATGATGCACTCCCTGACGTTAGGCTGGGAGGGCAGATCATACATAATATCGAGCATGACCTCTTCGAGGATGGCCCGTAGTCCGCGTGCGCCGGACTTTCTTTTGATCGCTTCAATGGATACGGAGTCCAGGGCGCTATCGGTGAACTTCAGGTTCGTGTCCTCGAACTCGAAGAATTTCTGGTACTGCTTGACCAGTGCATTCTTCGGTTGCGTAAGGATCTGGACAAGCGCGTCCTTGTCAAGGTCGTGGAGAGTCGCCACCACCGGTACCCGCCCGACAAACTCCGGGATCATACCGTATTTGATCAGGTCTTCCGGCTGCATCTTCCCCAGGATCTCCCCGATGTTCTTTTCCGTTTCCGCTTTGATCTCGGCGCCGAAGCCAAGGTTCTTCGCCCCGACCCTCTGCCCGATGACATCGTCCAGCCCCACGAACGCTCCACCGCAGATAAAAAGGATATCATTGGTGTTAACGGCAATGAACTCCTGCTGAGGATGCTTGCGCCCGCCCTGGGGCGGAACGTTGGCGATGGTTCCCTCGATGACCTTCAGTAGAGCCTGCTGGACACCCTCACCGGAAACGTCCCTGGTGATGGATGGATTGTCACTCTTGCGGGCAATCTTGTCGATCTCATCGATATATACGATCCCCTTCTCGGCCCGGGCAACATCGTAATCGGCGTTCTGGAGCAGCCGCAAGATGATGTTCTCCACATCCTCGCCGACGTATCCGGCCTCTGTGAGGGTAGTGGCGTCCACTATGGCAAAGGGGACGTTGATAATGCGCGCCAGTGTCTGTGCCAGGAGAGTCTTTCCTGATCCTGTGGGTCCAATGAGGAAAACGTTACTCTTTTGGAGTTCCACATCTTCCTGGGTCGACTCGATCCTCTTGTAGTGATTGTACACAGCCACGGCAAGGACCTTTTTGGCCCGTTCCTGCCCGATGACATATTCGTCTAAAGCGGCCTTTAACTGGTCCGGTTTGAGGAGGCCGCTGGAAATACGCTCGCTCTCCTCCCGGTCCCACTCCTCCGCAATTATGTCAGTACACAGATCAACACACTCATTACAAATATAGACAGTAGGACCCGCAATGAGTTTGCGGACCTCGTCCTGCGTCTTGCCGCAGAAGGAGCACCTCAGTATTCCAGCATCTTTATTTCTAGTATCGCTCATCTGGTCTCCCCGTTGGTTATTCCTTATTTTCGGTGAGCCTGGTGGAAATAATGGTGTCCACAATACCGTATTCAACGGCTTGCTCACCGGACATGAAGAAATCCCGGTCGGTATCGTTCTCGATCCTGTCCATGGGCTGACCCGTGTTATCGGACAGGATCCTGTTAAGTTCCTCTTTGAGCCTCAGAATTTCCTTTGCGTGGATATCAATATCCGAGGCCTGCCCTGAGAATCCGCCCATAGGCTGATGGATCATGATCCTCGAGTGGGGGAGGGCTAACCGCTTGCCCTTTGTTCCCGCCGAGAGGATCACCGCCGCCATACTGGCAGCCTGCCCGATGCAGATTGTCTCGATTTCGGGTTTAATGTAACGCAGGGTATCGTATATCGCAAGGCCAGCCGATACAGAACCACCCGGACTGTTTATATACAGGTGGATATCTTTCTCTGGCCCTTCAGACTCGAGATAGACAAGTTGGGCTATGAGCAGGTTGGAAACCTGGTCATCGATAGCGGTCCCCATGAAGAGGATCCTGTCCTTGAGGAGCCGGGAATATATATCATAAGCTCGTTCGCCCCGTCCTGATTGTTCGATCACCATAGGTATAAGATTCATAAAAAAAGCCTCCTGAACTATATGTATCGGTGTAACGGCGTATAGGGGTATCGGTGAAAAAACTATTTAATATATTGTTACGGCGATTGTGTCAGGTCTCACTCCAACACACCGGTTCTCCGACACTCCGATACATGTGATTTTCCGCTATTTATTCTTCGCCTTCGTTTTCTTCTCTTTCTTCGCCTTGGCCGGCTTCTCCGTCTCCGCTCCCACTTCTTTTACAGTCGCGTTGTCCAGAACCATAGCAAAAACCTTTTCCCTGACGACATTGAAACCAACTTCGCTCAGAGTCCCTTCTTTACTGTATTCCGCTACGAGCTCATCGGCGTTTTTGCCCATTCGGGAAGCCATCCCCTTCACCACGCTATAGATCTCTTCCTCACTTGCGACTATCTCCTCTTTTTCCCCGATGGCCGTGATGATGTACAGAAGCCTGATGGTCTCAGTGGCCGTCTTCCTCAAGTGTTCCTCATTTTCGAGAATCGACTCCTTGACCTTATTGTTGTCAAGCCCGGACTGGATCATGTTGTCGCCGTACTCCTGAACAATGCGCCTCAGCTCACTGTCCACGAGAGATGGAGGCACCTCGAAAACGTTGTCATCTACAAGACGCTGGGTCAGGTTCCGCCGTAGAGCCTTTTCAGAGTCCGAGGCCTTCATCCGGCCCATGTTCTCCCTGATGGCTGCCATGAGCTCCTCGACATTTTTAAATTCCCCCTGTTCTTTGGCAAAATCGTCGTCCAGATCAGGAAGGTGGAGTTCACGGATATCCTTCAAGTGAAGATCAAAGTGAACCAGCTGTCCAGCCAGCTCCGGCTTGAAAAAATCCTTTGGAAAGGTCAGATCGAACTCTTTTTTCTGGCCGGCCTCCATACCGAGGACCTGCTCCTCAAAGCCGGGAACAGTCTCAGAACTCCCGATGTGGACCAGGTAATCGGTGCCGTTCAGGTCCTGGACAGGCTCACCGTCCATACTACCGGTAAAATCGATATTAGCGACGTCACCGTCCTTTAAAGCGCGCTTCTCTTCAACGCTTACGGTCTCGGCCTGATTCTGTCGCATGTTCTGGAGGAACTTTTCAACCTCTTCATCAGTCACTTCGGAACCTGGCTTGACGAGTTCCAGAGCTTTATAGTCAGCAAGTTCAAAGGTGGGCTCCAGTTCCACCATGGCTTCCATTTTAACGAACTTACCCTCCTCGGTGTTAACACCCGTCAGATAAGGGCTGCCAAAAGGTTTCAGGTCGTGTTCGGCCAGAGCTTCCCTGACCGCCTCCCCCGCAAGAGCGTTGACCGCATCTTTGCCTGAGTCCTCAGAATAGATCCGGCGTACCATCTCCATGGGGGCTTTGCCCTTCCTGAACCCCTTTATCGCGGCACCTTTACGGATCTGAACCAGCTGACGGTCCAGCTCCTCCTGGTATTTATCCCAGGGAACCTCGATGTTAAGTTTGCGTTCTACTTCGCCTGTTACTTCAACGGTGGTTTTCATGTATTTTCCTCGCTTCTATAATATGTTTAGTGCTTGCAACTCGGAAAATCGGTTTCGAGTTTCGAGTTTTAATAAAACCCCTGAAAAAGAGTGCCGATGCTACCTGAATTCTAAAGATTGGGCAAGTCAGGGGAAAAAACATCCTTTTTGTTGCAGATATCAGTACTTTTTGAAGGTGAATAACAGTTTTTTGTCATTTTTTCTTAACATTTCACAAAAAATCATAGATCAGGTATTCCAATTCTTTCACCCGGGACCTGGAACCTGGAACTCCCAACAAAAAGCCCTTCGCCCGGCTTTATAAAGGTTTTCGTCCCCCTTTGAGCCAGTGGCCTGCCATGAGCAAGCCCACTGGTATTTCATGGCGCGTCGAATGGTGCGAGAAGGGGGACTCGAACCCCCACACCGCAAGGTACAGGATCCTAAATCCTGCGCGTCTGCCAGTTCCGCCATTCTCGCACGGCAAAGATTATACAACGGCGGAAAAATAAGGAAACCGCAAAGGACACAGAAGAAGTAAAATAACGCAGGGGATGATCAAATCAAGGGGACAGGCCGTAATTGGTTTGAACAATTGAGAACTGAGGATCCCTGATTCAGGATTCTAATGGATTCCGGGTCCTCGCGTTTATTTCACCCTCCCCTCAATCCCCTCCCCTCAAGGGAGGGGAAGAGTTTGGAATGGATTGAATCATGGCTCGGCCCGGAATGACTTTGGTGAGCGTTTTATCAGGCTTATATTTTCTCCGCTTGCCTCCCTGTCTCAACGTCTCCGTGGTGAAAAAAACCTTGCCTATATAGAAACTATTCTTTCCCAGGATTTACTTAGACACTTCGATACCTGGATACTTAGGAACAGATTTACCCGGAATGACTGTCACGGAGGTTATTCTTCGACATTTAAATTACCGAGACACGCTCGGCGCTGCCGCGCCTCAGGTTCCAGGTTCACTCCCATGCCCCCACGCCCCCATGCTCCCAGGCCCCCCGCCCTGCCTTTCCTTTGGACATTGGACATTGGACTTTGGACTGCCCTTCACCCATCCTCCCCATCGCCCTTTTCCCCTTGCCTCCGAGTCACCCTGTCAGAGCATTCCTGGCCCAAATCCTTCCTATCGAGTTATAATTGTAAATATGCATATTTCAATGTCGGAACCGTGACGCTGCAAAGGGGGGAATCATGGGTACGGACGCCAGGGAGACTGGAAATCAGGGCGATATGGACCTGGAATTCGGAGCACAGATCGAGGAGATCCTTCAGAAGCAGCTAATGGATCTTGAAAGCAAGATCCGGCTCCAGCTGGAGGAAAAGGCAATAGCCATGGTCGAGGAGGAGTGTAAAAAACGGCTGGAAACCCTGCGGGAAAGTATCAGAGAGGAGATTCAGAACGAGGTTGAAAACTGGATCGATGGGGAGTTGGCGCGGCGCATGGAGGAGTTAAAGAAACGAAACGAGAAGATTTGACGCCCGAGTAATTCCAGTTTGCAGGGACGACAGGGGTACCTGGTGGAAACCCTGGTGAAAACCGTTTGACACGTGGACCCGGAGAAAAAACTGACAGCTAACAGTTTTTAACCATGAACAGTTTCTTCAGCATGACCCTACATTACAGCATTGACCGTTTCCTGAAAAACAAAACATAATACCAGAAGGTCACAGGTAGCGTTGCCTCCAAGGCGTCGTCGTAAAGGGCCACTGAGGAGGTCGATTTCCATTTTAAAATTCCCGATTGTGCATTAAAGTCTTTCATTCTCAATCCTCAATACGCAATTCGCAATGTATTTCCTGTTTTGCCCGTGCTAAACCGGAGCTTGGAAGTTCTGTAATTGAGGGATCACTCGGAGTGAAGGACGGATATGTGAGAAGGGAAAACTCAATCCTTCTGCTCGTAGGAGCAGCCCTGTGCTGGAGCCTGGGGGGGGTGCTCATCAAGTGGGTGGACTGGAACCCCATGGCCATTGCAGGGGTGCGCAGCTTGATCGCTGCTGTTTTCGTATGGATCGCCTTCCCGCGGATGAAATTTACGTGGTCCTTCTACCAACTCGCCGGCGCCGGAGCCTACGCGGCAAACATGATCACCTTCGTGGTCGCCAACAAGATGACCACTTCCGCCAATGCCGTCCTGCTCCAGTACACCGCTCCGGCCTGGGTGGCCCTTTTTTCCGTCTGGTTTCTCAAGGAGAAAATAAGACGCTCCGACTGGGTGACCATATCCCTGGTCACGGGCGGGATCGTTCTGTTCTTTATGGACAAGCTCAGCTTCAGCGGTTTTTGGGGGAACATGGCAGCTGTCGCCAGCGGCTTTGCCTTTGCCTGGGTCTTTCTACTTTTCCGCCGACAGAAGGAACATGCGCCTTACGGGTCTTTGTTTATCGGGAATGTCCTGGCCGGGATAATCTGCATACCCTTCATGTTCCAGGGGTCTCCCGGCGGTAAGGATCTTGCCGCCCTCCTGCTGCTTGGAGTCGTTCAGTTGGGAGTCGCCTATTCCTTGTATTCAGTGGCCAGCAGATATATCACCGCCATCGAGGCGGCCCTCATCCTGCTCCTCGAACCGCTCCTCAACCCCGTGTGGACTTTTCTCGCCCATGGGGAGGTGCCGGGAAAATGGGCCATGGTCGGGGGTTCCGTAATTCTCGGTGCGATCACATTCCAGGCGGTTTTCCGCGCCCGGGAGCCTGCGGGAGTTTAATTCTCCCGGCAGGCCGCAAAACCCGAAGTTTTCACCAGGGATCAAACCCGGACATCCTGTGAGCATACCCGGCTTATATCGGCATGAATGGGCAAAACAGCCGGCCGCCGACCTTTTCACCCGTGTCCTGGCTCTTCACAGTTCCGAACCCGAAAGGAAAAGGATCAGCAGACAGGCAGCCCGCCTCCATGCCGGAGGGGGGTCATCACCCTTTCCGCTGGCGGTACCACGCCACGGTCCTCGCCACGGCCTCAGGGAAACCGACGACGGGACTGTAGCCCAGAAGACGCCTGGCCTTATCGATGGAGAAGTGATAGTCCCGGCCCCCGTTGGATGCGCGGTACCGGGTGAGCTGCGGTGGTGTTGAGATGCCCAGGAGCCTGTAAGCTCCTTCCCACACAGCTCCTGCGGTGTAGGCCAGGGGAAAGGGAATGGAGAGTCTCGGGGGACGGATATCCAGTTCAGAGGCGAGACTTTCCGTGAACTTCCGCCAGGTGATGTCAAGACCGTCGGTGATGAAAAACGCCTCGCCAGACGCCTGCGGTATCGTGCATGCTGCCAGGATCCCCTCTGCCAGGTTCTCGACATAGGTGGGGCAGGTCCAGCTGCGTCCCCCTCCGATGTATCCCGCCTTGCCCGTTATCATGGCATCGAGGTACTTATCGATGAATGTGTGGTCCCGGGGACCGAAGACGTTGCCCGGCCGGATGCTCGTCACCTCCATGGGAACCGAAGTGGAAAAGTCGAAGAGCCATCGCTCGGCGATCTTCTTGGTCTCGCAGTAGGGAAATGGGGTTCTGGCCATGGGAGACGACTCTTTAAGGTCCCGGAAACCGGGGAAACCGTGCACCGCGGTGGTTCCTATGTGGACGAAACGACGCACCCCGGCGCCGGCGGCAGCGGCGGCCGTGTTTCGTGTCCCGGTGACGTTGACCTCGTAAAACCTGCTGTAGGGCCCCCAATCGGAAGCAAGGCCTGCCACGTGGACGACAGTATCCACATCTGCCATGGGTTTCGTAAGACTGGCACTGTCGGTCACGTCCCCTGTAAACAGATGAAGGTCAAGATCGCTGATAAGCGACAGATCCGAGGTCGACCGGACGAGCCCCCTGACCTGATACCCCGTGGACAGGAGTTTCCCGGCTACATGACTGCCGATAAAACCGTTGATCCCGGTTATCAGGGCGGTTCTCATTTCCATCCCGGTGTCATCCGAAGATCACGAGAAGGTCTACCAGGACGCCGAGGGCAGCGTGAATGATCCACCCGTACCAGATAGAACCGGTCCTCAGGGCCAGGCCCCCCAGGATCAGCCCCGCGATGATGGAACCGATGAGCTCCCCCTCGGGCTTACCTATGTGGATGAGGCAGGAGGGGATCGTCTGTATCAGGATGGCGTTCACCCCCCCGAACGTGCGCGCAAGGGGAAACAGCAGGAACCCCCGGAAGAAAAACTCCCAGGCCAGGTAGTAAAGAAGGACATAGGCGGTCTCGTAGATCATCAACAGGTCGGTGCGGGTTGCCACGATCATGGCGAGGGGGTATTCCAGATGGACCTCGGGCATGGAGGACGCCAGGAGGGAAAAAGGGACCACGAGGAGAGGAAGGGCGACAGCTGTGAAGATAAGCCCGAAGCGCCGGTCGCCCCACTTCAGCCCCAGTTCTCCCGGCTTAAGGCCCATCCCGAACCTGGCCACAAGAAAGGGGATCGCCATGACCAGGAGGAAAAAGGAGAGCCACTGGAAAAGGACCGCATGAAAACCTGCCAGGGGGCCGCCGGACAGAGCCGGGAACCATTCCGGGAACCGGTCCGCCCATCCCCAGGTGCGGTATATGGTGAGGAGGACAGGAGCGGAGAGGAGGATCACGTAGGTGGATGCCTGCTCCCGACCATCCCCGATGGAAATTTCCTGATCCTTCAAATCTCGTCTCCAAAATGTGATGCCATGGCGGAATCGTATCTGTTGCTGAGTCGGCCCCCCAACCGCCAGCTGACCCACCCCCACGCCAGGCCGGCGATGACGTCCGAAAAGTAATGATACCTGAGGTACACGAGGGAAACAAGAATTCCGGAGCCAATCCCCAGGAACCAACGGAACATGGCCCTGTTCTCCCGGAAGGCGAGTATCAGGGTGACCAGTAAAATAGCTGCGTGAAGGCTTGGAAATGCGTCGAGTTTGTTAGGCTCGAGCAGATCGATAAGCCCGCGGATGGGGTCGGACAGAAACCAGCCCTTAAGCTCCACACTCTGCAGGTTGGCCAGGTGGAAACGGGGCCCCTGGACCGGCACGAGGAAATAGACCACATAGGCCCCGTAATAGCAAAGCAGATAGCGGAAAACACCGTCCGACACGGCCCTGTACCGGCGCCTGGCCAGCATCCAGCCAAGGAGTATGACAGGCATTGGAAAATAGAAGGCGTAAAGGATGTACATGCCTTCCGTGAGGGCGGGATGGGTGACTCCCTCCAGCCAGACCGTGGGGTGAAGGCCGAACAGGGCATGATCCGCTGCCGTCATGAGCCAGTCGTAACGCCGGGGATTGAAATAGGGCAGGGTCAGGGCCAGGGATTCAAAAGCGACGAAGAGAAAGAGCACTGTCAGCAGGAGCACAAGGGGAGCCGCCAGGCTGCGGCCCCGGTACCGATCCCTTAAGAATACGGTCGTTTCCACCAGGAGGACCAGAAAGAGGTACAGGAAGGGCGCCGGGAGCAGATTGGGCAGATCTTGAAGGGTTAAGAGATAGAAAAGAAACAGGACGCCGACCATTAACAGGTTTGTGAGATCGATAAGGCTGTAGCGGCGCGGGACCCAGTTGAAGGACCCGCCAGGTTTCATGGTTTGAGTTTCACGGTGCATTCACTCGAATGTACTTCGAAACAAGGGGGAAATTCAAGTAAACCCTCAGACAGCACAATGTCCCAAGGTATTAATTAAACTGAATTCCCGGGCGGTCGGGACCCCCGGAATCTGTGACCCAGGCAGCTTGAAACCACCTGGTAAAAGGATCTCCCTTCCTTGTCGCAGCCATTTTCCAGGGGAGCCCCAAAAAGGTACTCCCAATCCTGGTCCTAATCCTGGTCCTTTCTCACCGACTCTTGCAGCGCAGTGACCGCTTGTTGACAATTCAGGAGCTCTGCCTCCTCTTCCGGTGTGTTGTGATCGTCCACCAGCGTCCTTGCGGTGGTATCTGCGCCGTTTTTAATGAGAAGCTCGATGGCCTGCACATCATCCCCCGCAGCCGCCCAGTGCAAGGGGGTGTAGCCGTTGTGCCCGTATTGCTGGATATCGGCGCCGTAAGAGAGCAGAAGCTCTACGACGTGGAGCCTGTCATCCCGGTCAGTGGACAGAGCCGCGATGAGGGAGGGGAAACCGGCATGGTCTCCATAGTTGGGGTCAGCGCCCAGGTCGAGGAGAGTGCGGATAAAAGCAAAAAAACTGTGGTAGATGGCGTATTCCAGGACGATCTCGCCTATACCGCGCGGTCCACGGCAGTTGGGGAAGTCAGGGGGATCGTTGAGGAGGTATTTGATCCTCTCCAGATCACCGTTGACGTAGGCTTCGTGCAGCGCCAGGGCATCGCATTTGTCCATATTTAAAACCTAATGGAGCTAGGCCTGGATGTAAAGGGAAGGAAGGGTTTGGGGTTTGGGGTTTGGGGTTTGGGGTTTGGGGTTTGGGGTTTGGGGTTTGTGTCCGTACGTCCGCAGGCCGTAAAGGAAAAAGTTCTGACGCACATACACATCCACGCTCTACGCACATACGAATAAAGGCGGCCCGAAGGCCGCCCGTGGTTACATATTGACTTCAGCGGTTATGGATCTCAATCCGTGATCCGCAATCCTTGATTGATTATTACACCTACCCTTCTCATCCATCGCACGGGACAGGGTATCCCAGCAGGTTCCATTGCATTCACCTGGAAAATGATCCGTATAGAATGAGGTTTTGCTAGCAGTCCGCCCGTTCGGGTCCATGATGAAAATACCGCTTTCATCATATTCGTCTCCGCAGGAGATCACTCATGCGACCACCAATACAGTTAGAATGATTCCCAGTCCAACCATCAACCCACGCTTCATATTCCACATCCCGTTTTGCACTACAATACAGGACCAGCCAGGTCTTCACTCCCCTGGCCTATTTTACCCCCCTTTACACAAAGCGAGCGGAACCCGGCAGGTCCCGCTCGCTTTAAAAGGTGCAGTTACAAGCTGCCTCCCCGTCACTCAGGGCAGACAGACCACTGACAGACGCCGTCAACGCACAGGCAGCCGCCCTCAGGCTGGTAAGGCAGCTCCTCGCAGGTCGACCCAAGTGATTCTGCTGCACAGATCTCTAAACTGCATCCTCCAACGATGCCGTCTTCGTTAGTCTCGCAGCTGTTGTCAAAACCGATCCCCTCGAAGCGCTCTAAGTATGGGTCTTCCGGATTCACTGTCGCCTCGCACTCGTCATCACTGTCATCGTCGGCACAAAAATCCTTGCATTCGTCCTTGCAGACCTCCATGGAAACTTCCGGATACCCTTCCAGACATTCTTCCATACAGTCATTAATGCAGTCATCATCACAATCGTTATACCAGTCATCGTCGTCATCGTGACAGAAACCGCCGATATCGATACGCTCGATCTGGCCCCTTATTTCTCCGGCGGGCCAGGTTTCAGTGTGGATATTGACGTAGGTCATCCCCTCGTCCATGGCGGCGACGAGAGCGCTCACCGGAGAGCCGGCGAAATCACCCATGAGCGAGGCCTCCAGGACCATCCCTGCCATGAGAAATTCACCCGAGTTATCAGAACCGTTGAAGAGGGTCGCTGCCGCAGGCCCGTTGGAACCCATGGCTCCATAATGGATGTGAGCCCCAATTACGGTCCCGATGTGGGCAGCCTGAAGAATAAAGGCCAGCTGGTCTCCGCTACCGTTGTCGTAGAAGATGGTTTTGCCCGAGGCTTCAGTCATGACAGACGGGATTGCGGACGCCCCTGAAAGCTCAGCCAGCAGGACTCCCTCATCACACACCTCCTGCGCATCGCAGGCCGGTGTCCAGGTTATGGGCTCATCGGCTGCGAGAATGACCTCTTCCCACAGGTCGCCCCGCACAAGGTAGAGGTCCCACGGGAAAAGCTCTTCTTCGGGGAGTGCGCCCTTGATATGGACGTTGCCGCCGCCGTTGGACATGGCCTCACCCAGAAGCGTGGGCATGGGCTGAGGCATCATCATCCCCTCGGGGATCCTGGGTGAAGCGATGAGAGCATAGAGCATCTCCCTCTCGAGACCGTGGCCGTTAAAAACAAACCGGGAGGGCACACCGCAGAAGGTGTAGGATATCCTGGCCCATGCTTCACTGTCTTTCTTGCCCTTGAAGGGTTCATCCACCTGGTGAAAATAGAGGTGGGCCACATTATCCGAGTCGGCCCAGTCATCAAAAACCGCGGCGGGATTTCCGCACCCCATGGTCGGTTTTTTGCTGCCGTCGCTGGACATGCTAAACCCCGGCAGGATAACCATGCCGACAAAGAGAAGAGCAATCAGGATAGCTGTTTTGTTTCTCACGGCTTTACCCCCTTGAAGCGATGCGGCGGTCTTCTGCCTGGCCGCCGTATTAACGTAACAAAGGAGAAAACACCAGGAAACCCCTCTGTTATCTTGATAAGGATAAGAATATCAGAGATCAGGCCCATTTCAAGGCCGTACGGGCAGTTCTGAACCTTTTAGATCAGCGAAAACACCGATAACAGCGCCCTATTAAAAACAAGGCCCTTCCCGCGCGATGCGGGAAGGGCATGTTACCTGTAAGGTCAAATTAGCATAACCGATGTCGTCCCTTTGCCGTCAGTAACCCTCCATCATGAGCCCCATGGGAATGTCATCGATGTACATCCCGTCGACCCCGGCCTCGGACATGAACAGCCACTCCAGCTGATTGTCGATGGTAAAGACCAGAACACTGAAACCGTAATAGTGCAGCGCAGCAACCACCAAAGCGGCCGCGGAAAGGGTGCGGCGGATCCGCGGTCATAAAGAGAAGGTTCTTATCGAGTGACGCGATGCTCGATCCCGTGGCGAATAGTGTGGCGATGTAGTTGCCCAGAGCATCCCCGCCTCCTTCCGGAAAATACCCTGGTACACGAAACAGCCAGAGGATCGGATAGCCAGGCGCCGGTTCGATGCCGACCTCTCCCCAGGTAAGACCAAAGGAATCTTTTTCGATGATCTGCACCTTGTAGTCCGAATACAGCTCTATTAACTCACGGGGGAGCAGCTGCAGCGCGTCCACAGCCAACATTCGGGGGATATCAGACTCCCCCGCCTTGGCCAGATCCAGTATCTCGGGCGAGTACGACTCAATAGTGACCTGATCCACCATCCTCGTGAAGCGGATGTCCTCCAGCACAGCGTCCACCAGGGTCTGGATGGCCTCGGGCTCATCCTCCAGGGGGACGCAGAACGGGGTCGGTATTTTGATCTCCACCACCACCTGCCCGCTGGGCCTGTCCGATCGATTCATAACACTGTAGGTGCGTGACACCCTCAGGATCTGCTTCAGGGAAGAAACGTCCGGGAGGATCCCCTTGAGCCTTTTAAAGGTCAGGGTGTTAACGCAGGTCAGGTTGGGCAGAAAGTTGTCCCCTTCCCCGTAAAGCCAGTCATTTAAATTCGTAAAACCCCTGGAGTAAATGCCTCCTCCATGGCAGCGGAAGCTGCGGAAGGGAGGAGCGAAGATGAGCGATGTAAAGGATAAGAGTCCTGGTGTGGGGGTTCGTTCGGATGCCAGGGAGGGTCGCTGGGCGATATTTGCATTGGAGACTGGGAGTTTATAGCAAGACGGCCGTAAAAGATGAAGAACGAGAAATTAGGAATGCTGGTGTCAGAGCATTTTAAAGGGCAGTCCGGGAATTTGGGGTTCGGAGTTTTGATCACAAAGAACTCTTAATCGCTTGTACGCAGAGCGTAAAAGAGAGGGAATTTTTGCGGGAGTGTGGAGTGTAGGGATGGAGGATGTGGGGGAAAGATCTGAAGCCTGGCCTTTTGTCACTGCTCTCTCCCTTTTTCCCCGTTTAACACCTCGAACAGCATGCCCTCAGTCTCCTCCAGGTGCTCGCGCATAACGTCCGCGGCGAGTCCCCCTTCACCAGCCTTGATGGCAGCAAGGATCTCCTTGTGGCGGGCAAGTGACATCTGCGGCCTGCTTTCAAGCTGCAGGTATTTGTCACGGGTTTCCGCCAGGGAATCCAGCAGGCTGTCCATAATGCTGATGAGGATCTTGTTCTTGGCAGCCTTGAAAATGAGATCGTGAAGTGTCTTCTCAGGGGTTAGCTGGGGATCACTGATGGTCAGTAGTTGTTCCTGCATGTTCACGATCTGTTCCATCTCATCTATTTCAGCCGGGGTGGCCCGTTGGGCAGCCAGATCGGCCAGTTGAGGTTCAATGAGCCGTCGCATCTCGAACAGTTCCAGTTGATCGAACTTCTCCTTCATTATTACAGCTGCGAAAGGTTCGATTAATAGTTCAATGGGCTGTTGGGAGATGTATGTCCCGTCCCCCTGCCTGCTCACCAGAAACCTCTGGCTCTCCAGGGCTCTGAGAGCTTCCCTTACCGACGGTCTGCTCACCTTGAATGCTGCGGCAAGCTCCCTCTCGGCAGGCAGTTGATCTCCGGTTTTAAGCTTACCCTGCTCGATCATGTCCTTGATCTTGAAAACGATCTCTTCGTAAATTCTGGTTTTTTTAACAGGTTTAAACATAGGCGTCCCCGTAAACACTTTGTGGAAGAAACCCGTGGCAACGGATCCTGATTTCCCCCATGCCAGCTTTATACCATATAATGGGGACCTAAAGCACAAAATAAACTGCGGGGGATAGAATCATGTAGGAAAACCGACTCAAATCGGTCGGTTCTTGTTTGTCTTGATTTCAATCTATTCTTCCGTATAATGTGCCCTCGTTCAATGGAACCCAATATTATAATACTGAGGAGATAAAAGGATGTATTTTGATGATGGAAGAGTCACAATTAGGGAATGTCCGTGTTGCACCGAAGTTCATGAATACGACATTCAACTGATCACCAAACCCATGCAGGTCATGCTCACCGATAATAAAGAGGCAGATAAATGTTCTACCCCCATCGAAGGTAAATACCTCTGCCCCAAAACCAACGAGGAATTCGAGCATGAGGTTAACGTGATCCACCGATTCTACGAAATGCTCCGGGGCATCGAAACGAGGCTCGTGACTGAGAAAGCGGAAGAGGAATAGATTCCCTGATCCGCCTGTCACACTGCTGACACAGCCGAATTTTTGAAAGGCCGCCTCTTACCCGGGGCGGTCTTTTTAGTTCCAGATCTCAGATCTCAAAAATGACCATGTTTATACTCGCACACAAACACCCACCACCCTTTTTCCACAGCCGGTCCTTTTTCTGGTAAAATCATGATCCGGCCGTTCTGAAAACCAAAGGATGAAAAATTGAGAAAAGTGTTTCTTCCGATCCTGATCCTGGTCCCCCTCCTCTTCTCTTGCTCGTCAGGCAAACCCCCCATCGAACTCTTTCAGGACAATGTGGAAAAAATGGTTCTGGTGGACCGCGCGATGGAGTTCAGGGAGGAGGTCACGAATATCAGCATTGTCAACACGACGGGATACGAGGACCAGGTGGAAGTTGAGGTCCGTGTAGAGGGTTGGGCCGTGCACCGCGACCTCGTCATTGGTGCAACCCTGCCTGTCTCAAAAGAAAAAAAGCCGGGTTGGGCCACCTGGAAGTTTTTCCTGGTAAAAGAGGACGATGCCTGGATCATCATGGAAAAGTTCAAGGTGGCGGAGGGGTTTGACGAACAGTAGACAGGAGCCAGGAGAGTACTACGTGTTTGGATGATATAGTCAAGCTTTTCGCGTTACGCCTGACTTACCAACTCATCTAAAAGGATCCTCAACATCAAACAGTAAACCCCAAACTGCCTTTAAAGAACCTTCCCCAGCACCAGAAACAATACCATCCCTACCCCCACAGACAGGATCAGATTTTTTGACCTGTAAGAGACAATAAAAGTTACCACCCCCGCCAGACTGTAGGGATTTATTAAGGACAGTGTCACGGCCGAGCCTGGCAGCAGAAGATAAGGAGTGACAAGGGCTGTGAGGACCGCGAAGGGAATGAATGTCAGATAATGCTCCCACCACGGTGAGATACGCACCCTGGATACTGATGCAGTGAAAAGTGCCCTGCACAGATAGGTCACCGCCGTCATGGCTAGGCAGGCGAGGATGAGTTCAACTCTCATTTTTCGACTCCCTGAATAACGTCGCGGCTGCCAAAGGTACCAGAAGTCCGGCGGCGAAAAGATGCCAGTGTCCCCCCGCCAGGGTAAAAACCAGTAAGGCCGTTACGACAGAAAGCCCGATAACGAACCAATCGGCTCTCCTTCGGAGGGAGGATCCCACCATGGAGATAAAGACAGCCAGCATGGCGAAATCCAGCTCCCCGGTACCAGGGGTACTAAGCGCCGCCATTGCTTTTCCTGCCAGTGCTCCTGCAAAAGTGCCCACGTTCCAGACTATATATGAACAGATCGCTGTTCCCGCGAAGTAAGGGATCGATTTTATGGGACCTCCCGGACCGATGGTGTTAAAGGCGTAAGTCTCGTCCACGATCCCAAGAGAAACACCCAGGAGCTTCCAGGTGTTCGCATCCGGATATTTCCTTCCGATATTAAGACCGTAGAGGAGGTGGCGCAGGTTGACCACCAGGGCCATGGCGGCCAAAGCCCAGGTGGTGGCACCCTCCTGGATCATGGGAAGAGCGATGAACTGGGATGCCCCGGCGAAGATGGTGAGGGACATGAGGCAGGCTTCCGCCACCGTAAGCCCGCTGTTTACCGCCAGGACCCCGAACACCAGGGCATAACCGAAGATCACCACCCCTACCGGCAGAAAATGCAGGAACCCGAGCCTCACATCAGACCACAGCGTTATGTTTTTTCGTTGGGTATTTTCCATGATGTCAGACGATACGCTCTGACAGTATTCGTGGCAAGAGGGGCGTGGGGAAAAGCAGAATGCAGAATGCAGAACGCAGAAGAAACCCGCAGACTGTGCGATCAATAACCCGAAACCTTAAACCTGAGGTGTGGGGGTTTGGGGGTGTGAGAGCGTGGGAAATGACACGGAGACGCGGGGACGCGGTGCGGGAAAGCCAGGCAGGATTAGCTACTACTCATACTTCTACTTCTACTCATACTGAATACCCCCACTTCACTTCCCGGTCCCGGTAGGCCCATTGCCCATCATCACCAGGGCTCCTGAAGCGAGGCCGCTGAAACTGGCTCCGGCCATGAGGGCATGGTTCAAGGGGACTCGCACTGCCTCAGCCGCGCCGCCACCGGTGCCGGTCATCACGCCGTACAGGATCGCACCCCCCGCAAAGAGAAGCAGGGGCACCAGCAGATCCTTTCGCCGGATAAAGACCACACAGGCAACTGCCTGCCCAGCCAAAAACAGGAGGACGAAGAGCAGCCCGAGACGGTCCATCACCTCGATCCCCAGGGTGGAGGATCCCCGGGATGATATAACCAGCCCAAAGAGGATAAAGGAAGCGGCGGCCAGACAGCCGCCTACGAGACGGTTAATGATCATGGCGAGAGTATAGGGTAAATTATTCCAGGTTCCAAGTCCTGTCCTGGACAGTCCTGGACCTGGTCAAAGATCCAGTTCAAGTTCTGGTTCCGGAAAAACCGTATGAGGGCCCGGTTTGCCACCTTGCTCCAGAAGCAGATACAGTTAAGTAACCGTTCACAGAACCAGGCGCCGCGCACCCGGACCTCCCGTCCTTTCTACTACCTTCTCTTATTTCCCCAGGGCAACGGAAACGGCTGACAGGATGCCGAGGATAACAAACAGGGCCCCGATCCCCGTGCGAACACGGCCCAGCAGCACTTCACCCACCTTCATGTGGAACTTCCCTGCCACAGTACAAATGAGCACGAACCAGGTCATGGCTCCGAAAACGATCCCTCCACCGATAAAAAAAGACTGCCTGGCAAACAGATGCCCCGAACTCAGCCCCAGGAAGGCGAAGGCCGCCAGATAAAAAGTCAGGGTAAAGGGGTTGGAAAGGACCAGGGTGAAGTTTAGAAACCCGAGCTGCCACGGTCCGAAATTCTCTTTAATGCCGTTTTGTTTAAGCGACCGGAGAGTAAACAGCTTTACGCCCATGGCGATCAGGAGGGCGCTGCCGATAAGCTTGAGCCAGAACCTTGCACCCAGGATGGCTGTCGTAATGTACCCGGCGCTCAGAGCCGCGATAACTCCGAAAACAGCATCACCGGCAGCCGCCCCGAGAGTGGGCCAGAAAGCCAGCCAGAACCCCATTGTCATGGCGCGCTGGATGGTCAGTATGCTGATGGGACCGATGGGAGCTGCTGCAGCCAGCGCCACACCCGCAGAGAGGAAAAACAGCAGGGGACCCGATGGGTCACCCGAGATCATGGTTTCCGGGTACATGATATTAATAGTACCAAGAGATCGGTAAACCACAAGTTCAAGGAGACAGACGCCAGGCCCAAAACTTCCTTGTCTCTTGTGTCCCGGAACCCGGGACGGCTTTCCACTTTTACCTGTTACCTTTTATTGTGATGTCACCATAATGCATACTGCGCCACCCGGGGTTACTACAGCACCTTGTACACCCAGATGTCGTGGACCACTTCCTGCTCCTTCTCAGCGAAAGACTGGTGGCCCTTCTTTTCCAGCAGTTGCCACTTACCTTCAGCATCCAGATCCTTGATAATATCCTCGAACCCCATGGAATCGTAAGCGTCTGTCCTGAGAGAATACAGGAGGTGTCCCCCGGGTTTTGTCACCCGGACCATCTCGTTCAGGGACTTGGCGGGAGCGTGGCTGAAGGTAAGGACACCCGCACACACGACAGCGTCAAAGGAATCATCGGGGAAACCAAGCGTCTCAGCCAGGTCCATCTGGTGAAACTCTCCATAGACGCCTTTTTCCCGGGCCTTATTAAGCATCTCATTGGAGAGATCCATAGCTACCAGGTCACCGTAGCCCAGCGCTCCGAGATATCGCCCCACCAGCCCTGTTCCGGCACCCGCATCCAGGATCCTGCCGCTTCTGGGAGTCAAGTGGGATAGCTCCTCCGCGATCAGCTGAGGGATCTGCCAACCGTAGTCCTCTTCCAGCTCCTGGTCATAACTTTCCGCCCACTCATCGTACCGCTCAGCCAGCTCCTCATTGTTCTTTGAAGAGTAGATCCACTTGAGTCTGTCTTCCCTGGACATAGCTTCTCCTTGTTGTCATTTTTTTAAAATTTAACATAATTCACTCCATCTGTTCAAGGCTCCCCTTGTGGCCTCTGGTACCCTTCACATCGCCACGGACACAGGAACGGCCCCGGGGAAAGATACCCCGGGGCCGTAAGAGATGACTATGAACGGTTTACGCCTAGGGAGCGGCGATATAGGGCGCCAACTCGGTGCTCCAGGCAATGACCCCGCCTGCGCTGACAGGGTAGTGATCGTCGACCAGGTTGTCTGTCACCTGGGTCACCACCGGCGAAGCGGCGTTCAGGTCGTAGTAATAGACCTCGTAGTCCGTGTCGTCGCCATCGGCGCACCAGGTGATAAGACCGTTGTCCACCCGCGGATAATAGTCATAGATGGCGTTGTCGGTCACCGGAACCACCACAAAGGTGGAGGCACCTACACTGATATCGGCGTAGTAGATCTCCGGATCGCTGCCGTCAGAGGCCCTCCAGGTGATGATGCCATCGTCAATATCAACGTCCTTGTCATCGTAGTCAGGGTTGTCGCTCACCTGGACCAGGGTGGGCGCCGCGGCGTTGATGTCGTAGTAGAAGATCTCGTAGTTGCCCTGGGCATCCACGTACTCCTCCCACGCGATGACCCCGTTGCTGATGGCCGGGTTCTCGCTGTAGTCGGTGCCGTGGGTGATCTGGACGGTTGTGAAAGCAACGGCGTTAATATCCGCGTAGTGGATCTCGTAATAGTCGCCGTAGGTCTGGTAGGCGATGATCCCGTCGTCTATATCAACGTTATAG
Organism: bacterium; assembly: GCA_029210965.1. Lineage (NCBI taxonomy): Bacteria > bacterium. Next base: position 24,303 of record JARGFZ010000004.1, read on the forward strand.
GCTTCCAGGTCCGGAGGGGTAACGGTCCTCACCGGGGAACTGCTGTCCACCGGGGCGGCGTACAGGCGGTAGTTCTCGCTGGTCGTCAGCCAGTAGGTATTGCCGCCCGAGGTCACGATGTAGCTTCCGCTTACATCGCGGAACGTTTCATCGGACAGGCGGATGAGCTCGCCCGTTGAGAATTTGTACCGATAGACATAATTGCTGTCGTTTCCGTAGTAGGCCCGCCACACGGCCACATCTCCGTTTAGGGAAGGCTCTCCGTCATACCAGATGTTGGTCGTTATCCGCAGAACGCTGTTCACCGGGTCGCCGATGACGTGCTCCTTCAGCTTTTGCTTACACTGCGACTCCTGATTGGGGGGTCATTTCAAAACTATAATGAACCGTCCCCCTGGGAGCCCTGTTCACTGTTCACTGTTCACTGCCTTAACACTTTCTTCTCCACTTTCCTCTCTCTCCCGATTATCATTCACCATCACCAGTTTGTCCAAGGGTCGTTTTGAGTATCCCTTATTCCCGGTATTCCTCTTATACTGCAACTGTGTTTGGACTTTGCCCCAACTCCGGACCTGGACTTAAAAAAATGGACTCAAAACCATATTTGATCAGGGAGTTCGCCTGATGATCTACAGGATACTGCGTCATCTCGCATATTTCTCGGTGCGTATCTTCTTTCGGCGCATCGAGGTGGAGGGGGTCGAGAACGTGCCCGAGTCGGGCCCTGTTCTCCTTGTGCCCAACCACCCCAACGCCCTGGTGGACGCTCTCGTGGTCCTGATGCACCTGAAGCGGCCCATTTCCATTACAGCAAAGAGCACCCTGGCCGACATCATTATCCTGAGGCAGATGATAAAATCCACCAACGTCATTTTGTTCCACCGCAAAAAAGACGCCGCAAAGGGCGCGGATCCATCCAGGAATGCCGGCGCCATAGCCCAATGCCGGGAAAGACTTGAACTGGGTGAAGCCATACTCATCTTCTCCGAGGGCCAGAGCCACTCCGACCCGAGCTTGAGGCCCCTGCGCACCGGCGCGGCCCGCATTGCCCTGGACTATCTGGATCCCGGGCTTGGCCCGGGGCTTACATCCGCGCTGGATTCCGGAGAAATGGCCGCGAACCTTGCGATCATCCCGGTGGGCCTGCACTTCCCGGAAAAAGACCGGTTCCGCTCGGATGTCTGGGTCCGCTTCGGGAAGCCCCTCGACCCGGGCAGGTGGCTGAAACTGATTCAGCTCCTTAACCAAGGGTATTAGCAGTTAAAGGAGGACCAGGCCGAAGACATAACGGAGCTTCGCAAGCGGGTTCAGGCATACCGGGTGGAGCTTCGCGACCTGGGGATAAAACCCTCCGAGGTATACCTCCGGATGCCAGCATGGCGGGTTGTGCGTTTTATCGTCAGAGAACTTGTGATCCTTGTGGTGGGGTTGCCCATCGCCGCCTGGGGGGCACTTAACCACCTCATCCCGGCTGCCATTATCAGGATGGTTGCAGTAACTTTTTCCGTAGAAAAGGACAAGTGGGCCTCCAACGTCATCCTGCCTTCTTTCGTGATCATCCCCTTTTTCTACGTCATCCAGATAGCTGCCGCCTGGTTCTTCCTGCCCCCGGTGTGGATTCTGCTATACGCCGTCTCCCTGCCTGTTAGCGGACTATTCACCATCCTGTACCGTGACCGGGTGGGGGACATAAGGGATCGCACCAGAACTTTTTTCCTGTTCCTTAAGAACCCTGATCTGAGAGAACGGCTCGGCAGCGAAGGGCGGGCCATCATCGATGACCTGACGAAGCTGGAACCGAAGACGGAAGCTGGAAGCGAAGCCGGAAGCCGCAGGCGATGACGGAAGTCCAAAGAACGAAGACGGGAGCTCGTAAATAAAAGACTGAACCCGATTCCACAAGGGTACCCCCTATCGTGGAAACATCTGCTGTAATTGATCCTGCAGAAAGGCGGGCTTTTACTCATTGCGGTACACGCCGACCCTGAGAGGGCTGGCATCCGGGTGAGTCGCTGGGCACTTGTGCTCCTGAACGCCAAAGCCTGGGCCCACGCCTGATCTCGATTGCCGGGTGAAGGTGGTGGAACCGGCGGGGAACGGCGACACTTCCCTCTGCCAGTTTTTCCTTCCAGCCGAGAGGCTTTGTTGAAATGAAGACAGGCAAGACCCCCGGTTTTATTTTGACCAGCAGACAACTATCAATAACAATCCGAGATTGTATATGAAGCTGTCATTAGCGGAAACTGCCTGGGTGGCTGTGTCCGTAATTGTCTTTATATCAATGACCCCTCCCTCCAACTCGATCTTTTCGAGAACGATAAATGCCTGTTGGACAGTTTTTAATGCCATCACCGCCATGCTGGCGGACACCGTAAACATCAAAGCAATGCGGCGTTTATAATATCCTGAACGAACATGGCCAAGGCCTGGGAAAATTAATCCGGATAACAGAGCTCCTTTTAATGAATTATTCATTATGCTCATCCTTAACGTTCTTTCAAACTTCCAGGCAGAACTTCACATGCCGGAATATGCATTTTAGCATAAACACGAAATTTGGAATGAAGTGGTGCTTAAGCTAATCAGGGTTGACCGACTCCTGCCGGGATATTAAGGTGTTTCCCATGCTGACACGCATATTCAAACTTCTGAGCGTGACCTTGATCATAGTGCTGGTCGCTGCGTGTTCCTGGTCACCGCGCCCGGAGGGTCCGCCGGTATCCACCCCTCCCCTGGTGCCAGTGGACTGGAATCAGGTGGAAGGCTGGCTGGAGGACGATCCCAGGCTGGTCCTGGACGCCTTTGGACAGAGTTGTTCGACCTTGCGTTATCGCCAGCAATGGCAGCAGGTCTGTGCCGAGGTGACTACGCTTTCCGATGGATCCGAAGCGGAGGTACGGGCATTTTTCGAAGGCCGTTTCACCCCCTACCAGCTGAGCCAACCCGACAATAACCGGGTTGGCATGGTCACCGGCTACTATGTTCCCGACCTGAGAGGCAGCCGGGAAGCCTCCCCGGACTATCCCTACCCCATTTATCGCCGTCCCGACGATCTCCTTGTCATCGATCTGAGTGACTCCTACCCGGAACTCGGCAAGTACCGGCTGCGCGGCCGCCTCGATGAGCAGCGCGTGGTCCCTTACTGGGACCGGGGGGAGATCGAAGGGGATCGTAACCCTCTTGAGGGAAATGAACTGCTCTGGGTGGAAGACCCGGTAGAGCTTTTCTTTCTGCACATTCAGGGGTCGGGTCGCATCCTTTTTGAGGACGGCAGCCGGACGATGGTCAACTACGCTGATCAGAACGGCCATCCTTACGGCTCCCTAAGCCAGTGGCTCATCAAACGGGGAATCATGACACGGGATGAGATGTCCATGCAGAACATCAAGGCGTGGGCGCGGGACAATCCATCCCAGGTGGCTGACCTGCTCAGCACGAACCCCAGCTACATATTCTTCCGGGAAGCGCCGTCCGACACCGAAAGCCCTCCAGGTGCCCTTGGTGTGCCCCTCACCCCGGGCCGAAGTGTCGCGGTGGATCGCCAGTATACACCGTTGGGCGCCCCGGTCTTTCTGGCCACGACCTGGCCCAACACCGACCGACCGCTTTACCGACTGATGATGGCTCAGGATACCGGCGGGGCGATCAAGGGGCCGGTTCGGGCCGACTTCTTCTGGGGGATGGGTGATGACGCCGGGAACGAAGCCGGCCGGATGAAACAACCGCTCAAGATGTGGGTTCTGCTGCCGGTGGAAATTCCCGAGGAATGAGCAAAGTGCGCTAGTGCAATGAATTGCTGCTCTTTCTGCTTTCTGGCCTTGCTCCCATAGAACCCGAGAGAAACAAGATGAAGAAAAGACAGAAATTACGGATGGGGATCATCCTGTTTTCCTTCTTCTGGTTTCCCGCGACCTTTTACTACCTGTCCCCGGTCCTCATTTTACAGACTGCGTCACAGGGAATCATAAACGGCAGCTTTATCGTGTTCGGTCTGCAGTTTGCGGCCGCCCTTCTCCTTGGCAGGGCCTTTTGCGGCTGGGTGTGTCCCGCGGCCGGTTGCCAGGAAGCGCTCTTTCTGGCAAGGGACCGTAAGGTGACCCGAGGGGACTTCATCAAGTGGGTCATCTGGGCGCCCTGGCTCGGCGCCATTGCTTTTCTTGTTTTCAGAAGAGGCGGCTACGAGAGGGTTGATTTCCTCTACGAGACCACCTACGGCTTTTCCGTTGCGGATGTCCCCAGCCTCACAGCCTACTTCACCGTCCTTTTTCTTCTCATCGTGTTTCCAGCATCCGCTGTCGGTAAACGTTCCTTCTGCCACCATCTCTGCTGGATGGCTCCTTTCATGATCCTGGGAAGAAAAGTGAGAAACACGGTGGGATGGTCCTCACTGCGTTTGTCGGCAGCCTCTGAAGGGTGCACCCACTGTCACACCTGTACCGATAACTGCCCCATGAGCCTCCCGGTGGAAACGATGATCAAGCAAGGGAAGATGGAAAACGCCGAGTGCATCCTCTGCGGCAGCTGTGTCGACGGCTGCGAATTTGATATCCTCAAATATTCATTTAATTCCGGAGTTGAATAGAAATCAGGACAGGCGGCCTGACCCCCGGAATTTCTCCGAAAACTCCCCTTCTTACTGGTGTAAAAAGGGACTATAGTCCCAATTCTCCTATCGAGGTGGTGAACCTTTCCATCCTCTTTTGCGTTGGGCCGGCCACCGCCGGCCGGAGGGTAATCCGTTGGCCATGAAGATTCAGAACATTTGCTGGACATGCGCGTCATCCGGAGGGTCGTGCTGCGTCAACATGCAGATCTACCTGACAACCGGAGACATCGGAAGGATCAGTCAAGCACTGGGGCATGGGAGCTTTTTCAGATATGAGCGGCCGTGGTCGTGGTGCGAAAGGGACGGTCTGGACGCGGAGTGGAAGGAGCATGTCCTGGGTAGTTCCAGACGCCGGGTCCTCAAAAGGGGGCGGGACGGTTCCTGCCACCTTCTGGGAGATGAGGGGTGTGTCCTGGACCTTGAAACCCGTCCCCTGGTGTGCAGATTATATCCTTACGAATACATGCCCGAGGGTATTCAGGGCCTTCATCACGGCTGCCCTGCTTCGAAGAACCCCCATCCTGACAAGGCCCTGGAGGAGATGAGGATGAGGTCAGACAGGGTTGGTGCCTGGCACCGAACCCTCTACGCTGAGCTTTCCAAAGCCCGCCGGACAAAAGGGTGCGCAGAAAAATAATTTTAGCCCAAACCGTGGGGTGAGGTCCTTTTGTCTGATATTTTTCCCGTTTGCTTAGTGGCTGTCCTGTGGAGATCGGGAGAACTGCCGGGCTCAGAGGAAAACAGCGGCGCCGGCCAGGGCGATACAGGCAGCAATTACGGGCGTCAGGAACCACCCGAACAAAATACCCGCAAGAGTTTTCCGGCTCACCGTGCTGGCCCCCTTGAGGACACCGATCCCCAGCACGGCTCCCACAATGGCCTGGGAGGTGGATACCGGGACGCCGAGGAAGGTGTAAAAGTGCACGGTGAGAGCCTCGGCGAGCAGGACCACGAAGGCCGAAAAGCTGTCCAGCCGCACCAGGCGAGATCCCACCGTGTTCATGACCGGTCGTCCGAAGGTCACGATACCCAATCCGATGCTCAAACCCCCGATGAGCAGGGCAAGGGTCATGCTCAGGTAATCAGCTCCCACGAAGACAGCGGTGACGTTGGCCACATTATTGGCTCCCAGGGCGTAGGCTCCGTATGCCCCCGCGGCCAGAATACCCACTCTGAGCAGGCCGTCCGATAGGACTATGGGCAGGTTGAGGCGATTGTAAAGCAGGGCGATGACCTTGTAGACCAGAATGGCCGCGACAGTCCCCCCGATGGGTGTCCCTATCCAGCAGACAACAACCTTTCCCAGACCGGTAAAATTGACATTCCGGTTAAAAAACCCGATCCCCAGGATGGCCCCGACCACCGCCTGAGATGAAGACACCGGCAGCCGGAAGATGGTCATGATGGTCACCGCAGCGGCGGCGGCCACGGAGGAGATGACCGCACGGGTGAGGCCCATATCGGTGAGACCCGATAGGGTGTGGACACCGGAACTTCCCTGCAGGAGAGCCCCGGCAAGGACGAAAAGGGCGGCAATACCCGCAGCTGTGCGGAACCGGAGCATCTTTGTTGAAACCGCTGGCCCGATGACGTTGGAAGCATCGTTGGCGCCCAGGGCCCAACCCAGGAAGACCCCCCCCAGGAGGGAAAACATCTACACGCGCCTCTTGAGGCTCATGATATTGATCTGCTTGGAGATCGTGTCCACCTGGTCGGATATGTCCCCGAGGAAGATGACCAGCTCTTTAAGCTGCAGCTTCTGGAATCCATCCAGGTCCGACTCGAAGATAGCGGAGATGAGGCGCCTTTCTATTTTGTCGCACTGACTTTCCTTAAGATCGATGACGGCAAGCAACTCCTTTATCCGGCCCTTGCGCTTGAACAGGTCCTCCACCTGCCATCTCATCAGTGCGCACGCTTCCAGGGAAGCGGCCACCAGTTCCCTGATGTCCGGGATAAGAAAATCGGGGATGACCAGCATCTGGGTCTTGAGTATATTAAGGACGATCTCCATGTACCTCGGAACGTAGTCTATCCCATCGAGAAGCCTCATGATGTCGCCCCGGGATTCGGGAAGAAGAACCTTGTCGTACATGAGGGTCTTGATCTCCTCGCGGACATCGTCTGCCTGGGACTCGAACCGGTGGGTCTCATCGGAAAGAAAAGAAAAATCCCCGCAGGCCTTGTCATCCATAAGGCACGTTTCAAGAGCGAGGGCAAAATTTTCCTGGGCCATCTCGATGGCCTCCAGATATTTGATAACGAGGGATTCCACCTGGTACTGCTTTTTAAAAATGGTTTGTAGCATTGCAGTCTCCTGCTGCCTGAACTCAGAGCATGGTGCCTGGTGCCTGGTCCAGGTACAAGGCACTAAGTACCAGGAATAGCACATCTCCCATAATTAACACCCCGACACCTGCAGCCAAAATGGGCGACAGCATTTTGATCCAGGGAATTCCGGATGTCTTCCGCTCTTCGGGAGGGGTGCTCAGTTAGAACAGGATCATACATTTTTGCGGATCTAAAAACAGATGGACTTCCTGTCCTTCCTCTTGAGACAAGTCGTGCGGAACCTGCGCCTGGATCATCGTTCCGTTCACATTTATGAAGAAATACAAGAAATTACCCAGGTACGCCTTGTGGGCAACAACACCCGTAAACAGGTTTTCCCTGTCTTGATTCGGCTCAGCAAAAACCTCCACGTCTTCAGGACGAATAGATACATAGACTTTTTTCCCCGGCGTTGCTTCCGTAACGCCGTCCGTTGTACACAAAATCTCCTCGCTGAATTCAGTGCGAACGCAAACCGCCCCGGATACCGATGGGGCGTCCCGGGGGGCCTGTATGATCTCACCGGATATAAAGTTCATGGTGCCGATGAAATCGGCCACAAATTTATTGGCGGGCTTTTTGTAGATCTCTGTAGCTGTGCCGATCTGAACGATGTCCCCTGAATCCATGACGGCGATCCGATCGGAAATGACCATGGCCTCAGCCTGGTCGTGGGTGACGTAGACAGCCGTGATACCCATGCGTTTTACCAGGCTCTTTATCTCGAACCGCATCTTCTCCCTCAGCTTCGCGTCCAGGTTGCTCAGAGGTTCATCGAGCAGCAGCACTTGGGGATTTCCCACCAGCGCCCGTGCCAGGGCCACCCGCTGCTGCTGTCCGCCGCTCAGCTGGGATGGATACCTCTCCCCTAACCCCCCCAAACCCACCAGTTCCAGTGCCTCCAGCACTCTCTCCTGGATTTCCTTCCTGGGAACTTTCCTGAGTTTCAGGCCGTAACCGACATTATTAAAGACCCTCATATGCGGCCACACGGCATAGTTCTGGAAAACCATGCCGATCCCCCGCTGTGACGCATGGACAAACCCTTCCGAAAGCATCGGCCTGCCGTCAATGACGATATCCCCATCTTCCGGTATTTCCAGCCCGGCGATGCACCTCAAGGTGGTTGTTTTGCCGCACCCGCTGGGACCGAGAAGCGTCACAATTTCTCCCTCTTCCACTTCAAGGTGTATATGGTTGACCGCCACCACCTTCTTGTAGCGCTTGACCAGGTTTTTGATCTCGATAAATCCCATGGAACTTTTCTCCTTTGGTAGGGTCGCACAATGTCCTGGCGGGACTTTGTGCTCCTCGGAAAACGAAAAGTGTCATTTTCGTTTTCCTCACAAGGGCGCATCGAGGATCGGCTGCCCTATTCATCAGTGCTCCATGCCGCCTTTAGCATATTCCCGCCGATCCTCGATGCGATCAAAAGGAGGATGAAGGTGATCACGATCATCAGGAACGCCATGGCGGCGGCGATACCAAACTCCATGCCGCGGTGCCAGTTCAGATAAATACCGATGGGCAGCGTTTCCCAGCCTCCCCGGTAAAGGAATATGGCAGTAGAGATCTCCTGGAACGCCATGATAAAGAACATCATCACACCGACGAGCACGCCTTTGAGGAGCAGAGGCAAAGATATGGTCATAAAAGTTCTGAGTCTGCCCGCGCCCGCCACTTCCGCGGCCTCCTCAAGAGAAACATCCAGCTGCAGGTAAGAGGCGTGCGCCATCCTCAAAAAGTATGGGAGTCGGCGAGCGAACAGGGCCAGAGGCATGATGATCCAGTACTTGGCCAGGGGTATGGTATCCCAAAATGCCAGCATGTAACCTACACCAATGGCGATACCAGGGAAAGCCAGCATCAGGGTGATGACAAAGTCGAGGGCATCTTTGCCCGGGACACGGGTGCGGACGATGATATAGGCGGCTGGAAGTCCAAAGGCGACCCCGAAGACCAGGGCCAGTCCGCTGAACAGGAAAGAGTTTTTGATCAGGAGCGGGCTTTCCAGGAGAATGAGTCTGAAGTTATCGAGGGTCCAGTAGGTGGGAAACGGTTCAAAGACCCATCTTCTGGAAAAGGCGGATAAACCCAGCACGATGGGGATCAGCAGGACAACGACGGCGATAAATATCAGGTAAGCGTATGCGCCCGCTTTCAGCAGCGGGCCCGGTTCGATCACCCTGCCTTCAGAGGTAGTTCCCTTGGAAAGGCCGGTATACTTTTTCTTTTCGACCCACCACCTGGCGAGCAGAAAGAGGGAGATGCAGATAACGGCAGAAACAACCACCGCCACGATCCCCATGTACTTGCGGTGCATATCTGTAAAATGATAGGCGATATTAATGTACGCCACCGAGGGAAGGAGATCCGTCTGCCCCAGGATCATTGGTGTGAGCCAGTCCGTGAAGGGCCACAGGAATACGAGGACGGCACCCGCCAGATAACTGGGGGTGCACAGAGGCAGCGTTATTGTGATGAATCGCCGAAAGCCGCTGGCCCCCTCCACTTCGGCAGCTTCCTCAAAGGAAGGGTCGATGTTGGTAAAACCCGCCGAAAGACCGAGGACAATGAAAGGAAGCATGTGCAGGGATTGGACGAATACCAGCCCGTGCAGTCCGTATATGAAATTTACGGGCTTCTCGATGAGCCCTATCTGCATGAGCAGCAGGTTCATCGTACCGTACTTGCCGAAAAAGATGATGAACGCGAATACGCCGGCGAAAGCGGGCAGGACGATGGGCAAAAGGATGAGAGCTGTAAAAACAGTCTTTCCCCTGTGCCGGTATCTTGCCAGGATGTATGCCAGTGGCACCCCGAACACAGTGGTCGTCACGAGCAAAAGAGTACTGAGCAGCAGGGTATTGCCAAAGATCTTGAGATAATAGGTGTCCTTGAAGAACTCCAGGTAATTACCTATACCCCGGCCGTCAGTCCCGGTGAGGGTTAAACTTTCACTGAGCAGAATGGAAAGCGGATAAATTATAAGGAAAGCAATGATCAACCACAGGACTGCTGCCAGAATGACGTTGCCTCGGGACATATCACACCTTATCTTTAATAGGGTCGCCAAAGTCCGGGCGGGACTTTGGCTCTACGGGAAGGGAAAAGTGTCATTTGCCCTTCCCTCACGGATCGCTGACATTTTCCCGGTCATCGATCCGGGCGCCACTTCCAGGCGCGGCTACTGTTAATCGCAAAAGTCCGTGGGGCTTTTTACGAGGCCATCAACTTGTCAGCCGGTTGACGGACTTGTATGCAGTGGCCCGCCCTGCAGAATCCTCTTCAGGACCGCAAAGCGCAATTCCACAGGACGGGCCTGTATCTAAAGCTCGAAATATAATTATCCAGTTGAAAAAATTTCGCTGCCCGTATTGCCGTTACGGCGAGACAAGCAGTGCGCGGGCCTTGACTGCACCCAGGCGTGCCGCGGCATAATTGCCCTCATATTCGAAAAGTTTTCGGGCTTCGGCTATTTTCGCGGCAGCCTTTGTCACATTAATCTTTTCAGCTTTTGCCGCCTGAATCTCTCCCTCGACTTCCTCTATCAGGAACAGGCTGTTTTTCAGCTCGCCCCACTTCCGGTAGATCTCGTCCTCATACTTCTTGTTGACTTCGTCCCACCTATTTGCGGCGAGGTCCAGGTCGTACTCTATGAAGTCGACCTTCAGGTCCCAGAAGGAATCGACGCCCAGCGCCTGCGCGGCATGGGTGGCCATCTCGACGCCTTGCTTTTCCAGTTCGGAAAATTTAACGTCCGTGCTGGCTGCGAAGTAACGGCCTTTCAGTACGTATTTTTGCCCGTCCATGCTGAACAGCCAGTCCAGGAAGATCTTCCCCACCGCCTCGTTGGGCGCGCCTTTAAGCAAAGCCACAGCCTCCGGAACCAGGATCGTTTTTTCCGGGAGCAGGTCCCGCACAGGAAAACCATCTTTGCGTGCGGCCATTGCGTTCATCTGCGGCTGCGCCAATCCGATGGGAACTTCGCCGCGGGACACTAATTGCGTCGTATCCGTGCTGCCGGTGGAAAAGCGCGCTAAATTCGCCGCCAGCAATCTGAGATATTTCCATGCTTCATCTTCGCCAAAACCCTGTATGAGAATTTCAATGGCTTCATGCATTGTGCCGGAGGCATAGGGCAGCGTGTGCACGATGTTGCCCCTGTAGATGGGGTTGAGCAGATCGTTCCATGTTTTCGGAGGCGGCAATTTTAAGGATTTTAATACCTTTTCGTTGTACAGGTTGGTAACGATCCAGGGCGCGAAACAGGTCCACAGATCACCCTTATCCTTTACCTTCATACCGTGCCATGCGGCAGGAACCTTATCTGAACCCTTTGCCTTGTACGGTACAATAAGCCCCTCTTTCTTTAAAACTTCATGGGCCGGAGCTCCTGCGCCCAGGAAAATGTCAGCATCCGGTTTGCCATTCCATGATCTCACTTTATCCAGGCACACCGGCCAACCGCCCGGCCGAACGAAGGTTATGTCCACATCCTTACCGTAGGTCTCCTTGTAGTACGCTTTGAAACCCTCGGTCAGGCTGGCGGATAACTCCTTGTAAACGGGACCGACCCAGCCGAGTTTATCTGCGGCCTGTGCCTGCGTCGCAAAGGCTGGCAACAGCAGCAGCATTCCAAGTGCTGTTACGATCGCTGTGAGCGATATAAACTTTCTCATTTTGACCTCCCCATAAGCATCACTGTCACATTTAAAAGAACAAATAGTTCCTCTACCCCAACCTCCTGCGTGATCCCCCGCCATCACCTCCTTTCTGTAAAGTACCTGTTAGATTAATCCAGACACAAAAAAACCGGACGTATCCCAGCAGTTATTTGCTTCGGCAGCCCGGCAATCTTCTTCCCCAAAAGATGTGTATTAATGATGAATTGAGAAGACCCGATGTTTTCCGCCCTCGCCTCACAGCGAGTTTGGCTTTATCGGCATATCATCTACAATACTGTATACAGTTAATCTACTACGTGATTCCCCGTCATCACAACATTATTGTAAAGGTTTTGATGATTTCCCCCAAAATCCCCGGGAGTTGGAATCCGGGTCAAGAAAGAAATATAAACTCAGTGCACTGGTGCACCTGTGCGATTTCCTTTTCACGACAGCATTCTTATCGTCTCTTTGGCAGCAGCTTCAAGAGTGCCCGCGTGAGCCGACAGGTCGAGTACGGTGATCCTGTCCCTGATCGTCCGGGCCGAGGTCGCGGCCAGGTAAAATTCGTCTTTTGAAATACCAAGGGATGACAGTGTCATTTCAAGCCCTGTCCTCCGGATAAGATCGACAATAAAGTCCGGTGTTCTGATCTGTCCGAAAAGCGCTTTGAGTTCTTGCCAGTTTGCCGGCAAGGCGGAATCGAATTGCAAAAGCCGATCACGTTTATTTGCGAACTGTTTTTCCACTTCGGATGCAAGGTTACCCCAGACAGCAGGGATCTTGCCAACGTTGGCCTCAAAAACCTCTTTAGCGCAATTTTTCAACTCCTTTTCTTCCAGGCTTGCCAACTTCTGATAGCATACGGTGGAAAGAACAACCCCCGTGCCTACCTGAAGACCATGCAGGTTCGGCTTTACCCCGGTCAAGCTTTCACGCATGTCCAGAAAATGGGAAATTAGATGTTCGCCCCCGGATGCCGGGGCGCTTGAACCGGCAAGGCTCATCGCGACACCGGAGAACAAAAGCCCTTCAAAAAGCCCAAGCACGGCTTCCTGGTCACCCTGAAGGATCTTTTCCGGATGATCGATGTATTTACTTTCCGGTTCACCGGCAATCGCTGACGGCAGGCTGCAATAGGCGCCATCAAGAAGTAAAGACTCGATCCGCCAGTCAAAGTCTGACACGGATTTGGCCAGCACATCACAGAATCCGGCCTGTCGGAGCTTTAAGGGAGAATCCTGGATGACCCGGGGATCAACATAGATAAACTGAGGGGGCAGCGCAGGGAGTGTCCTTTTTACGCCCTTGACCTTTATCGCTGCGATGGACGATGTGTACCCGTTCATGGAGGGTGCTGTGGGTACCGACCAGAATGGGATCCCCCTTTTATCGGAAACGTACTTTCCCAGATCGTTTATAGTCCCGGCCCCGACAGCAATGATCAAACTGTGTCCGACACTCAGATCATGGATCTCATCCGCCAGCTTATCGGTTGCGACCGTATCACCCGGCAGCGTGACCGATTTAAATACGACGGAACTTTTTTCGAGAAGTTCCGATACCAATGCCCCTGCCGCCAAGTGAGTGTTTTCATCATCAAGGAGCAATACGGACTCTTTGGCATATGTTTTGGCACAATCTCTGGCGAGCAGGTTGTAGGCATTTTTATCCAAAACAACTTTGACCGAAGGAATTTCGTGCTTGTGCCCGCAGCTGCAAAGAGCCTCGCATTTTTTCGCATCGACTATGGAATATTTGTTTTCGACACTGCTCATAAGGAATCCTCAGAAATAAAGTGCACAGGTGCACTGGAACCTTATGCTCTCTTCAGATGATAGCACAGGTTATGGTGGCCATGGCCGGTTTCAGCCTTTCTGGTCTCCGGCATCGGGGTAAAATCAGGTAATGGTAGAAAGTAATAGAAATGTGTAATGGCGCGAATTGAGCTTTTCCTGTTACTTTCTCCTATTTCCAAAACTTGTCTTTACTTGCCTTTCCTATACCCCGGCACCCATGGTTTTCCAACCTGCGACCCTCGGAACCCTTCCCCTCGGACGGACCTTCAGGAGATACGGTGAACCTTGAGAAAATTGGTCTTGCCTGTGTCTGCCATAGGGAGACTGGCGGTGATGATCACGTCGTCGCCCCGTTTTACGTGACAGGTCTTCATGAGTGTCCTCTCCACCTCCCCAATCATGGCGTCAGTGCTGCCTAGATGCTTCATGTAATGGGGCACGACCCCCCAGTAGAACTTCATGCGGTTTATGGTCGCGGTATCGGACGTAAAGGCGACGATGGACAAACCGGGGCGAAACTTGGCAAGGAGCCCCGCCGTATATCCGGAACGGGTAAAGGCAACGATACATTTGGCCTTGATGTCGGCAGCGGCCCTGACAGCGGCGTGGGCCACGGCAAAACTAAAACGGTCCGGATCTTTCCCCAGGACCGGCTCCGGGACCGGGAGGATGGCCTGAAAAAAACTCCCCTGTCCCTCGGCCTCCAGAATGATATCCTCCATGGTCTTTACTGTTTCAACAGGGTACCTCCCTACGGAGGTTTCGCCGGAGAGCATGACAGCGTCGGAACCGTCCAGGATGGCGTTGGCCACATCGGCGGCCTCGGCGCGGGTGGGGACAGGGCTGGTTCGCATGGACTCGAGCATCTGGGTGGCGGTTATGACGAGCCGCTGTTTCCTGTTGGCCCGCCGGATCAAGTCCTTCTGGAGGATGGGGACTGCCGCAGCTGAAAGTTCCACTCCCAGGTCACCGCGCGCGACCATGATCCCGTCGGCGACGTTCAGGATCTCCTCGATGTGGTCCACGGCGGAGGGTCTCTCTATCTTGGCGATGATCGGAGCCGCGCATCCGGCGCGGTCCAGATGCCTCTTCAAGGCTGAAACATCCCTGGCCCTGGTGACAAAGGAAAGGGCGAAGGCATCGACTCCCTCTTCGATACCGAACTGGAGGTCTCTCAGGTCCTTTGTTGTAATGGACCCTGCCCGGATGACGGAATCAGGCAGGTTCACCCCTTTTCGGGAGGTGAGGAAACCGCCCCGCCTCACCCTGGCCTCCAGGGCGTTGCCTTTTCTCCCCGTGACCAGAAGCTCGACGAGACCGTCGTTTACGAGAACACGGTGGCCCTCCCTGACGTCCCCCAGAAGACGGGCGTAGGAGATGAAAACGGTCTCAGCTGTGGAGGGCCTGTCGCCCTGGCGCAGCCACACCCTGGAGCCTCCCTTCAGGAGCACACCCGGATCCTTTACGTCGCTTATCCGGATCTTGACCCCCTGAAGGTCGAGAAGGATGCCCGCCGGCCGGCCCATCTTTTTGCCGAGGGCCCTCAACCGCGCTATATAACCTCGATGCTCCTCATGGGTGCCGTAGGACATGTTGAGCCGTGCCACGTCCATACCGGCCCTCAGAAGTTTTTCCAGCATCCTCTCCGAACCTGTCGCCGGACCGAGGGTGCAGACGATCCTGGCCCTTCTCACAAATTACCTCCCAAGGTTCAAGGAAGAATGTGTACCTGCCATCTGCCCTGTCAAGGGTTATCGCTGAACATTGAGCATGAAACCTTGAACGATCTTTGCCCTCTGGACTCTGGACTGATTTTACATCAGCGCCTTGCGCACGTGATCCAGGGCCGACCTGATGTACTCCTCACTGAGCCCGGTTGCCGGTGCCCTGGTTTTCAGGATCCGCTCCGGTATCCGCAGCCCTTCGAAAGTAAACCCCTCCCGCGTCTTGAACCTGAACTTCTCCCGGTGGATATTTCTTCCTATCTTCAGCAGCCGGTTCGCGTCCAGTTCAAACCCGGCCGCTTTGAGGCAATCGAGAACCGTGTCCACATCGTAGATCTCCCGGGCGAAAAAGCATACGACGATGGAGGAGAGGACCTGTCTCCAGCTTTCCTCTTCCAGCAGAACGTCGCCAAGAGCCTCGGGACTGAGCTCCCCCTTTATCAGGACCTTCTGGTCCACACTGTAGCCCGCATTGTCCAGGTGACTGTGTCTGG
This sequence comes from bacterium, assembly GCA_029210965.1. Taxonomy (NCBI): domain Bacteria; species bacterium. Next base: position 39,924 of record JARGFZ010000004.1, read on the forward strand.
CGCCCATCAGGCAGCCCACGTGGGCCGCCGGGCCCGTGTGATAGCCGGGCATCTCGTTCCCTCCGAGAGCAAGGGCGAACTCCTCGCCTCCGTAAATGGACGACGCGTGGTCCACTCCCCTGGCCAGGGCGGCAAAAAAGTCGTTGGGCTGTTCGACGATCCTCCGGGTTGCCTCCAGGTAGGTTTTCCAGTCACCCCAGGAAAGGTTGAGTCCCCCCGTGTCTTTTTTAGAAATGAGCCCTTTTTCCTGGGCCTCAGTGGCCCAGGACAGAACGGGGCCGGTGGTCATGAGGTCCAGGCCCAGGACCTCGGCCCGGTCCAGCAGGCGCAGCAGGCCCTCGGGATCTCCCACCCCCAGCATAGAGCCCATGGCGTAGATGGGCTCGTAGTCGTAGGAGATCATGGAGGTTTTGAAGAAGTACGGCTCGGCCTCGTGGGGTTCCCTGAGAGCAGCGATATGGATGCAGGCCACGGGGCAATGGGAACAGGCCAGCCGCCTTCCCAGGTACTTTTCGGCATAGGCTTCGCCGGAGATCTCCCGGGCCGCCTCGAACTTCGTCTCCAGCAGATTTCTGGTGGGAAAACCGCTCAGTTTGTTGAGTGGAAGGACATTCTGGGCCGTGCCGAGATCGTGGTACTTTTTCATGATCTCCGAGGAGGTGGCCGTCTGGTGAATGCCCTTGTATACGCTCCGGTAGGCCTTGTTGTCCGCCACAGGCAATGATCTTTTACCGGATACAACGACAGCCTTGAGGTTTTTGCTTCCGAACACGGCACCCAGACCGAGCCTCCCGAAGTGCCGGTAGGTTTCAGCGGCGACACATGAATAGGTCACCATCTTCTCGCCTGCGAGGCCGATACGCATGATCGTACGCAGGCCCGATCCCGCCTCCCTTTCCCTGATGATATGGCCGGCGGTGAGGCTGCTGCTCATGCCCCACAGGGTGGAGGCGTCTCTAAAGTGCACCTCGCTGCCGTGAATGGCCAGGTAGACGGGGATCTCGCTCCTCCCCTCGATGACGATGGCTCCGTAACCGGCCATCCTTATGGCTACGGCGCTCCTTCCCCCGCAGTGGCTCTCGCCGAGGTTTCCTGTATGGGGTGACTTGAACATGGCCACCGTTTTGGAGGCTAGCGGGAACAGCCCGGTTAGCGGACCGACGGCAAAAACGATGGGGTTGTCCGGCCCGAGGGGATCGCACCCTTCCGGACAGGACTGGAGCAGGAGCTGCGTAGCCACACCCGCACCACCAAGGTACCTGTCGAAGAGGTTCTGTCTCTGTTCGACCCTGAACCGTTTCCGGGTAAGATCCACGTAAAGAACGTTACTGATCGGATCGCTACTCAGCATGGCTGGCCGCCTTTCTCTCCCTCAGCTTGAGGACACCGTGGGGACAGAAATCGACGCAGAAACCGCATTGAATGCAGATCATGGGTTTGTTGATCTCGCCGTCCCAGTACACGGCCCCCACCACGCATGCATCCACACAACTGCCGCATCCGGTGCACTTCTCCCCGGTAAGGTGGATCCCTCTCTTTTCGGTTCGCTCAAGCGCGTCCATGGGGCAGGCCCTGACACAAGGGGGATCCTCACAGACCCTGCAGGTCACAACGGTGAACCCGTGCTCCACCCCGCCGCTGGATCTGACCCCGATGCACGCCTCCGAAAGGCCATGGCTGTTGGTTCTCCTCGAACACGCGAACATGCAGCATTGGCAACCGACACATCTTTCCGCATCAACAACAGACAACCTTTTCATCCGCAGGCACCTCCTGGTAGACCGTTTCTTTATATTATACGCTATAAATCGGGGTTTGGTCGTGAGCTTACGGTTAAATGAGGTTGTCCCTGATCCAATTATGATAAAGTCGCAAAAAGTCCAATCCGGGACTTTTCGCTCCACGGAAAGGGAAAAGCGTCGTTTTCCCTTTCCTTACAAATCAATGACTTACAGTGCGAGTCATTGATTTGGGCGCCCCGCGCGGGGCGCATTGATGACTTTTTGCGAGTCCATCAATTATAAAAAGGGGTTGAAATTTATTCAAAACGACTTAGATTAATGTAACAAAGGCGGTTCAACACTGAAGTTGGGTCGTCAAAAACTGGCTAACTATAAATGGAGGTGTGGATATGAAGCGATTTATGCTCCCACGTTTGGCTCACTGCTCCGAAGGCTGCGCGTAAAGTCCTGGGCAGGACGCTAAAAGGCCCGAAAAAGCCCTCATATGAGGGCTTTTTTTTTGAATATCTAAGGGTGTAGAGGAGGGAGTGTCGTGAGCTTTTCAGATCTTAAGGGAAAGACGGTTCTGGTGACGGGAGGGGCTCAGGGGATCGGAAAGGGCATCGCCCTTCGCCTCCTTCGCGAGGGGATGGTCGTGGTCCTGGGAGACCTGAACCGGGAAGCAGGCGAGGAAACCCTCCGGGAGTTAGAAGGCGCGGGTGAGGTTCACTTCGTCCCTCTTGACGTTTCCGACGAGGACTCCGTCCGCGAGGCATTGGCCTGGACCCTTTCCAGCTGCGGCCGCCTTGACGCCCTGGTGAACAACGCCGGCATCGCCCGGTCAGGCTTCGCCCCGGTAGAGGACCTTCCGCTGGAGGAATGGAGCCGCGTGCTGGGTACCAACCTCACCGGAGCCTTCCTCTGCGTCAAGCACGCCGTACCCTCCCTGAAGGAGCGGGGCGGGGCGATTGTGAACATCTCCTCCACCCGCGCCCTGCAATCCGAGCCCAACACAGAGCCCTACACCGCTTCCAAAGGCGGGCTGATCGCGCTGACCCACGCCCTGGCAGTGAGCCTGGGCCCCCTCGTCCGGGCGAACTGCATCAGCCCCGGGTGGATCGAGGTGTCCGACTGGAAGAGATCGGACCTGCGGCGCGAACCTTCACACAGCGACATTGATCGGGACCAGCATCCCGCGGGAAGGGTCGGGACACCCCATGACGTGGCGGGGCTGACTGCCTACCTCCTGTCCGGGGAATCCACCTTTATCACCGGGCAGAACTTTATCGTAGACGGCGGCATGACCCGCCGGATGATCTACGCAGAATAAGGACAAGAGCTATCCTTTCCCGCCAGCAAGTCCTGCATCATTACAATCAGGGGATAGATCGGGGTCCAACACCACCACTTTCCGGAGGCTGAGATGGTGGGTCTTCGGGGCGAAGTCACGCCAAAACCGTGATCAAAAGGCAGGAGGGGTCCTCTACGTTTTTTTTGACGACAACCAGCGCCTGTACGGGCACAGCGACTCCCTGCCGCAGGACCTGGACGTCTTTCCCCTGACGAGGAACCTCAGGAACACAAAACCGATCCACCAACTGGCCAGCACCTATTATGCGGGGGGCAAACTGGTGGGCGCCGGGCCCGAGGGCAGGGAACCGAAGCTGGTCAAAGCCGATTCCGATGAGGCTGTCGTCAGGGAGGTCAGCCGTATTCTCAAGACTCTCGTCGGGGAGGAGAAGGTGCATCCGGAGGATATCGCCGTTCTCACGGGCCGGTCGCGGGAGAAGAGCGTTCTTGGCAAGGACGATGTGATCGGGGCTTATTCTGTGTGCTGCGGGCGCACCGCCGAGAGGGGCAAGGTGGTTTTCGACTCGATCCGCCGCTTCAAGGGTCTCGAGCGGCCGGTGGTCATCCTCGTGGAACTGGAGGAGGTCCTGGACAAGGGGGTCAGGGCAGGAAATTGTCAATTCCCGGCATAAAAAGTTAGTTATTTCTAAATTCCAGGCCTGACTCCGAAGGTTCCGAGGCAGACTTGAACCACCGGCTTTTGACAACAGGAGTTTTATGTTAAAATGGAACGCAGGTAATAATTAAGGGGGAGATCATGCCGGCAAACCGCCAGATCGTTCGGATCCTGAAAAAACTCTTCAACCTCGAGGTCATGGCCGTACAGATCTACGGGAACCAGCTCGGTGCCATGACTGAGGCAGGGGAACGTTCCATGATGTTGGCCGCCATGGAGAACGAAGAGCATCACAGAGACACCTTTCGTTCTCTGCTGCAGGCCCGGAATGTAGCGCCATCACCCCTCCATGCCCTCTACTGGGTTGTGGGCCAGACCCTCGGAAGGACCACCTCCCTGTTCGGAAGGAAGGCTGTCCTGCGGGGCGATATCGCTTTCGAGGACAAGGCCTCCAGGGAATACGCTGAATTCCTCAGGAAAGAGAAGAACTTTACGGAGGAAGAAAAGGCATTTATCGGTGAGTTCCTGGAGGACGAGAAACGACACTCTGCCAACTGGAGACGGTTGCTGACGGAATAAGGGGCTTACGTGAGCCCTGCGGGGTCAGAAGCTCCGTGGGGTCAGGTCAACCCTTCCCCCAAAGCTGCCGAGGACCAGTCGCCAAGGCTACGGGTCGCAAGCCTGCCTTCTTGCCTTTTGAGTAATGTTCCCCCGACCAAAACCTTGGCCGCATTCCTACTTTCCTTTCCTGACAGATGTCAGAGTAATATCAGGTGGAACGGCCCTTGTGCCAGGGCGTGGCGATCCAATGCCCAGGACGCGGGGAGCGCGGGTGGCCTTGAAATACTATAACTGACCCCACGTTTTATCGTCGTAGCACGAAGAGCGAAAGCTGGACACACCTGCAAGGCTCCCCTCTGCTACTGTTTCTTTTTCGGCTGCTTATCCTGTGCTTTTTTGACCTTTTGATCATGTTTCTTGTTCATCTGTTTTTTACTCTTGTCCTTATCTTTCTGGCCCTTGTCTCCCATTGCTCTCTCCTTTCCTCTTCCTTCTTCTCCTGATTGTCCTCTTCATCTCCGGATTAATCTACAAGATTTTTATCAACACTTTATCCGGACGGAACACAAGTGTCATTAGAAACAGTGAAGACAGTTTGAAAAAATTAACGGGAAGAAAGGGGGGTCGACGAAAGGGGGTCAAGTGGTGAATTGTGGCATAATCTCCTAAAGACTTGATCAGACACACCACAATTCAGGGCCTGCCCACAATCTCCACAAACCAGAATGAGAAATACTCACAATCCGGTGTCAGGGCATTTTGCCGAAAAGCAGTGTCTGGATTCTATCATCTGCATCTCAGTCATAATTCATACTCCGGCACCCTTTATTAAAAAAAAAGCCCCGCCGGCGTTATCGCCAGCGGGGCTTTTGTGGTCTTTACCTTAAAAGTTACGCGCTCTGAAGGTTGGTGGCCTGGGGGCCTTTGGGACCGTCTGTAACGTCGAAAGTTACGCGCTGACCCTCTTCAAGGGTCTTGAAGCCGTCACCGCCGATGGCCGAAAAATGCACGAAAACATCCGGGCCGTCAGCCTGCTCAATAAAACCAAAACCTTTTGCATCGCTAAACCACTTTACTGTTCCATCTACCATTGTACTTCTCCTTCATCTTTGTAGCCTTTGGATCAGCTTTTCCCGGTTCATCCAAAAAAAAGCCCTGTAGCTTATAAGCTCAGGACCGTTGAACGTACTCCATCAAGCTTTTCCGCACCTACATTTTATCAACAAGCCGGAAGTAAATTCCACCAGCACCCCCGATCATACTCTGATATCCAACAATAGCAAGACAATTCGCAGCCATTGAGATCGTCGGTTGAATTGTGGAATTTCCAGCAATAGGAATGGGGGACATCGCAATTCAACCTCCGGCCCCGATAACGAAGAGCCGTTGATTCGTCAGTGCGAAGTCACGCGAAAGGCGTGATTGAAAAACGAGGTTGTCAGCCGAAGTCTCGTACGCAGGTTGGAACTGACCCCACGGTTTCCGGCCTGTCCCCCGGAAGGTCCCCGAGATGCGCGGTCAACCATTGATCGCCGCGGCGATACTTTCACTCAGCGGTGTGGTCGGGCAGCCAACGAGCTTACTGAGCTGGCGGCTGTCATCAAACAGCCCGCTCTTCGATGCGCCTGTATCAGAATCGGCGAGCAGAGCGGCAAGACCTTCGGGTAAACCTGCGCTTACAAGGACTGCTTTATACTCAGCTTCCGTCATGTCCTTGTAAACGATCTTCTTCCCCGCCTGTTTGGTGACCTTATCGGCAAGTTCCGTCATGGTGTAGGCAGAATCACCGGCTAATTCGTAAACACGTCCCGCCTGATCATCGAGGAGCAGTACCGCAGCGGCGGCCGCAGCATAGTCCGCGCGTGCAGCGGATGAGAGTTGGCTGAGTCTAAGGAAGAAAGGGTAAGGAGGCATAGTCCGCGCGTGCAGCGGATGAGATGCGCCCTTCGCCGGCACAGCCGAGCAAAGTACCATGCTCTAAAGCAGCCGGGATACTCGCGGTATAGTTTTCGGTGTACCAGCCGTTTCGAAGCAGTACGAAGGACAGGCCCGATTGGCGAATTATTGCCTCGGTTTCCTTGTGCTCAACGGAAAGCGCCAGGGGTGAGGTGTCGGCATGAAGCCCGCTGGTATAGGCTAAAAAACCCACCTTGGCATAGCGGGCCGCGTCTATGGCCGCGCTATGCTGACGGACACGCTGACCCACCTCGTTGGATGAGATGAGCAGCAGCTTGTCGGTACCCTTGAAAGCGGCTTTCAAGGTGGCAGGCTGATCGTAGTCAGCCGCGCGAACCTGCACACCGAGAGCCGCCAGATCTTCTGCTTTGCCCGGATTTCGGACCGCGGCGACGATTTCGGATGGGGGAAGTTTTTGCAGCAGAGCGGAAATTACATGACGGCCAAGCTGGCCGGTAGCCCCGGTAACGGTGATCATTATTTTTCCTCAGTATTCGAGTAGTGGAATCCTCATAGACACCTCACATCTCACTTTGTGGAGAATACCCGGTGTCAGAGCACTTTGGCAAGGACTCTGCAGATCCCATGGCAGGCAAACCGTGGGGTCAGGGCTTATCCCGGTTTCTTTTGATTTCAAAGGGACTCAAATCTGATCAACCGTGGTGACAAGTCCCCCCCAACGTATCTTTTTACCTCAATCCTGTCTGGAGTGAGTTTCACTAACTTTGGAGTGTTATTTGATGGAGCGTATTTAAGTACCTCAATACCGTCTGAAGTTATTTGAATTTCCCTGGGAGTCCTGTTTGAGGAAATATACTTCTCAACCACCAGCCTTTTATTTGAAAGGTCATATTCATGATGGGTGTGCAAGACATACAATAAGATCCCCCAGAAAAAGATTTCCCCTCCTTCGCCGCTGGCCATGACATTGCCGGGCCTGATCATCATGGGAAGCAGAGGACTCCATGTCAGTCCCAGAAAGGCGGAACTTCTCAGGAGTAATTTTATAAATTCCCTGCGCTCTGAATACATGATCGATCCTTTCGCTATCTGACTCCTTAATGGGAAGATAGTGAAGATATTAAGGTCAGTTATCTCCTTTATAATTTAAAAACAGACGTTACAATGCTGATGACTTCGTAAAAAGTCATCAATGCGCCCCGGAGGGGGCGCCCAGATCAATGACTGCGGATGTAAGTCACTGATTTGTAAGGAAAGTGAAAATGACACTTTTCGCTTTCCGAGGAGCAAAAAGCCGATTACGGACTTTTTGCGACCCTATCAGCGTTACGAGATGGAAATGTGTCACAAAGGAACAAAAAAATAATACAATCAGGTTATAGGGGTCAGGTAGCGAATTGTGGAATTTACAAACTTCCCTGTCAGACACGCCCCATTTAACCCTTCCCCTCGACACGCTTCCGTCTTCGCTCTGCGAGCTATAACGGACAGGCAGGGCTGGCGACAACCTTCCGCCGTCGCCTGAGGCTATGGCGGACAAGCAGGGCAGGCGCCTTGACCTGCTCGATCCCGATTTTCCTTATGGGGTAGCTATGGCGACTAAACTATCAATACGCGTTTATTCCTCTACGATTCGAAAGCATATCCACCATTATCACCAGCTCTTCTTTCCTCTGCTCGGTGGGGCCACCTGTGTTATCTCTCAAGAGATCTACAAGGTAGGACTGGGACAGTGCATCCTGTACCCGGCAGGTATTGAGCATTACTGCATCCCTGACGACAATTCCAAATACCTGGTCGTGGACCTTGATGAGTTGCCGGAGAAGTTACAGGATTTCGAACACCTTGTGGTTCCAGTGCCTCCCCTACTACAGGCCTTTATTTATTTTGCAGAGAAGCAGTTGGACTATCGCGTCAATATGTCCCTGGAAAAACGTATGGGTGAGCTGGTTGACGAGTTGTTCAGAGAGCTTGACTTTCAGCCCAGGGTTGATCCCCGCATTGCACGGGTGATGGCCTTTTTTGAAAGGGACCCCAGTTCTTCGGCATCACTGGATGAACTGTCCTCCCTCGCGGGCCTGAGTTTGAGCCAGTTCAAGGCCCTGTTCAAAAAACAGACCGGAAAGACCCCGGGTGGTTTTTTACGGGACCTGCGGATGGAAAAGGCCAAGGCCCTGCTGGTTAACACCGATTATCCCATCGGCATCATCGCAGAGATGGTCGGTTACTTCGATGCCTCTTCATTCAGCCACCGCTTTTCGTCCCACTTCGGCTTTCCACCGAGAAATTTACGAGGTGAACATCCTTTTTCAGGCGTTTGAAACAATAAGTCCGGCTTTTCAACAAAGTATTATTCTTTTGCCTCTGGTAGGATGCACTCGCTATCTAGAGAAAGAGGCTATCTCTGGAACACAAAACACTGAAAAACTCAGGCCAGGAACGTTGATGACTTCGCGAAAAGTCATCAACGCGCCCCGTGGGGGGCGCCCGAATCGATGACCGGCATCGTGGGTCATTGATTCGTGAGGAAAGCGGAAATGACACTTTTCGCTTTCCGAGGAGCAAATAGCCGATAACGGACTTTTTGCGACCCTATTATAGTTGGATTTTCGAGAGGAGAAAAAAATGAGCACGATACCTGTAAATGATGATCAGATTTTAAGGGAACTCCAGACTGAATCCGCCAAGTGGATTATGAGAACATTCCCTAATCGAATGAGCAGTGGAGCTGATGAAGTTGCGGTCCGTCTGCAGCTGAAGGAGGACGCTGAAAAATGGGTTAAGGAAAACTTCGAGCTGCGCCGGCAAGGCAAGGAAAGCACACCACTACCGGCTTAGGCATCTTGAGGTGGAAAAACCTGTAGCTGTTCTGAATGTAATTATTGGGGTCAGGTCGTGCATTGTACGGCCTAACCCCTTTAGCTTCCGATTTAAATTGTGCATCGGTGCACTGAACCTCCCCCACAATTCACCCTTCGGCTGGGCTCAGGGCAGGAAGCCTGACACCATTGGCTTCCTATTCTTCTCTATGCCTTGAATCCTGCGAGCCCTTGACCTTTTCCCAAAGGCAAAGGAGACATGGACCGTGGCCTTTCGGGTATACCCCCAGGCGACAAGGCTCTTGGCAGCCAGCCTGGCCATGTAAGCCGCCGAGCGGTCCACCTTGCCTGGATCCTTCCCTGAAAAGGCACCTCGTCAAAGCATGGGAGAGAGCAATGGGAAGAGGCATCAGCTCCGGAGTGTCATCACAGGCATAGCCCACCATCACACACTGGTCGCCGGCACCGCCCGTGTCCACATCTCGTGATATATCTTCATTCTGGGGATGGATCAGGATCTGGACCTCGCATGAGTCAGCCGAGAAACCCTCCTCCGGGCGATCGTATCCGATCTCTCTGATGCATTTCCTGACAACATCCTCAAGGTCCAACGTGGCGCTGGAAGTGATCTCACTGGCAACAATAACGCGGTCCCTTGTGACCAGGGTGTCACAGGCGATGCGCGATGTCGGGTCCAGGGCGAGGTATGCGTCCAGGACAGCATCCGAGATCCTGTCCGCCACCTTGTCCGGATGTCCTTGGGTGACCGATTCTGCGGTCTGGAAAATGGGGATGGAAAGGTTGGGACTCATGGCATTCTCCTACCGGGCTGATGGGTAGCCGACCATTGAACACCCTGGGGTCGCCCATTGGCCTTTCACTTGCATTTCATATCAACTGGAAGTTAAATTGACAAACCTATCTTTTTGGATACCACCGAAGTGAAGTAATGACATCCCTGAAGGTTAACTTTTCGGGATGTGAGGGTGGAAAGGAACCTGTTGGTGCCTGGCTGAAAAGCCTGCCCCCGGAGGATCAGAAAAACACCGGCCAGGACATAAAGACCGTTCAGTGGGCTGGCCACCTGGTATGCCCCCTGGCAGCCCCAGGAGGATCCCATTCGCGGCCTGACCTCAAACGATTGAAGCGCCCAATTCGCGGCAGCACAGCCAATGAATTCATACAAAAACAGGAGAAAACGCTATGAAAGACGATAACAAGTGCCCGGTCACGGGCAGGACAAGCAAACCCATTGCCGGCGGCGGCACCCCGAACCGGGAGTGGTGGCCGGAACAGCTCAACATTAAAGTTCTGCACCAGCATTCCTCCCTGTCCAATCCCATGGGCGAGGATTTCAACTACGCCGAGGAATTCAAGAAACTCGACCTTGATGCTGTAAAGAAGGACCTCTATGCGCTCATGACCGACTCCCAGGAGTGGTGGCCGGCCGACTACGGCCACTACGGGGGTCTCTTTATTCGAATGGCGTGGCACAGTGCAGGTACCTACCGCATGGGCGATGGCCGCGGGGGCGCGGGGTCCGGCAACCAGCGTCTGGCACCGCTCAACAGCTGGCCCGACAACGTGAACCTCGACAAGGCGCGCCGTCTGCTTTGGCCCATCAAGCAGCAATACGGCAAGAAGATCTCCTGGGCCGACCTGATGATCCTCACCGGCAATTGCGCTCTTGAGTCCATGGGCTTTAAGACCTTCGGCTTCTGCGGGGGGCGCGAAGACATCTGGGAGCCCGAAGAGGACATCTACTGGGGCGCTGAGGACGAATGGTTGGGAGACAAGCGCTACTCCGGTGACCGGGAACTTGAAAACCCTCTTGCCGCCGTGCAGATGGGCCTGATCTACGTGAACCCGGAAGGGCCCAACGGCGAGCCGGATCCGGTGGCGTCGGGCCGTGACGTTCGAGAGACCTTCGCACGCATGGCGATGAACGACGAAGAGACCGTCGCCCTGGTCGCGGGCGGGCACTCCTTCGGCAAATGTCACGGCGCCGGCGATGCGTCCCATGTGGGCCCTGAGCCGGAAGGCGCCGGCATCGAGGAGCAGGGCCTCGGCTGGAAGAGCAGTTTCGGCAGCGGCAAAGGCGGCGATACGATCAGCAGCGGCATCGAGGGCGCCTGGAAGCCGAACCCGACCAAATGGGACATGGGCTATCTGAAAGTGCTGTTCAAATACGAGTGGGAGCTGGTGAAGAGCCCGGCCGGTGCCAATCAGTGGCTGGCCAAAGACGTAGCCGAAGAGGACATGGTGGTTGACGCCCACGACCCGTCGAAGAAGCAGCGGCCGATGATGACTACAGCGGACCTCTCGCTGCGCTTTGACCCGATCTATGAGCCGATCGCGCGGCGCTACCGGGAAAATCCGGAAGAGTTCGCGGATGCCTTCGCCCGGGCGTGGTTTAAGCTGACCCACCGCGACATGGGCCCGCGTTCGCGCTATCTCGGCCCGGAGGTCCCCACGGAAGAGCTCATCTGGCAGGACCCCGTCCCGGCGGTCTCTCATAAATTGATCGACTCAAAAGACATCGCCGCCCTCAAGGGCAAGATCCTCGCTTCGGGCCTGTCCGTCTCCCAACTGGTCTCCACCGCCTGGGCCTCGGCCTCTACGTTCCGCGGCTCTGACAAGCGTGGCGGAGCCAACGGAGCGCGCATCCGCCTCGCACCCCAGAGGGATTGGGAAGTTAACCAGCCTGCACAGCTCAAGGCAGTGCTCAAGACCCTCGAGGGGATCGGTAAAGAGTTTAACAGCGCGCAGTCAGGCGGGAAGATGGTTTCGCTGGCCGACCTGATCGTTCTTGGGGGATGTGCAGGTGTCGAGCAGGCTGCCAAGAATGCAGGCCACGATGTGACCGTGCCCTTCACACCGGGACGCACGGACGCGTCGCCCGAGCAAACCGACGTTCAGGCCTTCGCAGTGCTCGAACCGGCCGCGGACGGATTCCGCAACTACCTCAAAGCCAGACACAGCGTGTCGGCAGAGGAGCTGCTGGTTGATCGGGCGCAGCTGCTGACGCTCACCGCTCCCGAGATGACGGTCCTCATTGGCGGCATGCGTGTCTTGAATGCCAACTATGGACAGTCCCCGCACGGCGTCTTCACCATGCGGCCGGAGACGCTCACCAACGACTTCTTCGTGAACCTGCTCGACATGGGCACGACGTGGAAGGCGGCCTCGGAAGCCGACGACGTGTTCGAGGGTCGTGATCGCGCAACGGACGAACTCAAGTGGACCGGCACCCGTGTGGACCTCATCTTCGGTTCGAACTCCCTGCTACGAGCTGTGGCGGAAGTCTATGGATGTGAGGACTCCGGGGAGCGGTTCCTGCACGACTTTGTAGCGGCGTGGAGCAAGGTCATGGATCTTGACCGCTTCGACCTCGCCTGATCGCGGAATTCCTGTATCAGATCAGGGTCAGGTCGTGGATTTTGGCATTTCCAACCTTTTTTATCAGACACGCCACAATTCACCGGCCTGACCCCTTGATCACCCAAGGAGGTATATCGTGGAGTACATCACCATTCCTGGAACCGACCTGAAACCCTCGCGCATAGGGCTGGGGACATGGGCCATCGGGGGGTGGATGTGGGGCGGCACCGACGAGTCCGAATCCATCCTCACGATACACAAGGCCTTCGAGGCAGGCATTACGCTCATTGACACGGCGCCGATCTACGGGTTCGGAAGATCCGAAGAGATCGTGGGCAAAGCTCTCAAGGGCCTGGACCGGAGCAAGGTTGTGGTCGCCACCAAGTTGGGGCTTGAGTGGGAAGGGAACAAGGTCTTCCGCAACTCCACCAGGGAACGGATCCGCCAGGAAGTGGAGGACTCCCTGCGCCGGCTCGGTGTGGATGTCATCGACCTCTACCAGGTCCACTGGCCGGACCCGCTGGTGCCCATGGAAGACGCTGCCGAACAGATGAAAAAGCTCGTGGATGAAGGCAAGGTCAGGGCTGTGGGGGTGAGCAACCACTCTCCGGAGCAGATGGATGCCTTTGGCAAAGCCGTGAGGCTATCGACGGCCCAGCCTCCGTACAACCTTTTTGAAAGAGGCATTGAGGAAGACATCCTTCCCTATTGCCAGAACAAGGGGACCGCCTTACTCACCTACGGGGCCCTCTGCCGAGGGCTGCTTTCAGGCCGCATGAAACCAGACACACAATTTGTGGGGGACGACCTGAGAAAATGGGACCCGAAGTTCAAGGAACCCAGATTCGGGCATTACCTGGAAGCGGTGAACCGGCTCAACGCTTTTGCACGGGAACGCCACGGCAAGACCGTCATGGCGCTGGCCGTGCGCTGGATCCTGGACCAGGGGGTTGAGATCGCCCTTTGGGGAGCCAGGCATCCATCCCAACTGGACGCTGTGGACGAGGCCATGGGGTGGTCAGTGACAGAAGAGGACTATAGGGAGATCGATCGTATCCTTGCGGAAACGATCCGCGATCCTGTCGGACCGGAGTTTATGGCCCCGCCGGGGAGGGAATAGGGGGATCTAGGGCTCAGGCGCGGCACAATTCCCCCATCGACGCGTTTCTTTTGTGTCGCAAGATCACGCCAACGGCGTGACTCCTTTCGACTAGCTTTAGGCAGGCAGGACAGGCGGCCTGGCCCTGATCTGTCCTCTCACTTCCCGGCCTTTTCCAGGTGCTTTTTCTCCCACTGGGCCAGCTCCAGACGGGCCTGGCTGAGTTTCCTCTGCTTGGCGGCTATTTTCTGGGCGTCCCCGGCCAAGAGGGCCTTAAAGATGTCCCCCTGGATCTCCGCCACCTCCAGCCGCAGATAGTAGTCGAGCATCTCCTTGAAATGGGCAATGACGATCTTGCCCGTGAGCAGGGGATGGTTATTGGTAATATTGGCGTCCTCGAACATGGTGCCGTGCTCCAGCTCGATCTCCAGCCCCTTTTGGAATTCCTCCAGGTTGATGCCCATTCCGGGAGAGTCCACCTTCTCGAAGATGATACGCGCCTCCTCCTCGGGAACATCTGTCCCGGTCCGCACGGACCAGTCGCTGATCCCCAACTCTTCACAGACTTTACGGACCTCTTCCCTGCTGACATATTCCGGTGTACTCATGGCTGTTCTCCTTTACTGGTGAATGATAAGCGAACCTATGGGGTCATGCCGCCGGTCCTGCTTGTCCGTGGTCTTGTCCGACGCAGCTTTAGCCCGCGTTTCTCACCAGGGTAACCATTGGGGTGCCGGGTTGAATTGCGGCATTTCCAGCTATAGGAATCGGCAACATCAAAATTCATCCTTCGGCCTCGATAACGCAGGGGCTTGTCTGGTTTTCAACCAACCACGGATGAGCCAGAACCCCAGGGCAAGGCCGATCACCACCTCCAGCCCTCCCAGGCTGCGCACAGGCCAACCGGTGGCCACCGGGGGAATACCCTCCATCCTCACTCTGCCGTACAGTACCCCTGACAGCACCTTGGAGACTCCGTCCCAGACGAGGACCGCCGACACAAGCAAAAAACCCGATTTTCTGGAATTCATATCAGGATATTACCACTTATCCGGGCAAACCGGTATAGTCAGGCATTTTTTATACTCGGCCAGTTTGAACCGGCAGCCTGGGCAAGACGATGTCCGAGCTCGGCAAAGATACGTAAGGGCAGAACCTCAATTTTCTGGAACCGTAATTCCAGCATCTTTAATTTGAGTATCTGTTTTTCAGTGATTGTTATGTCGCCCCACGGCACGAACAACGGCGGGTGCCAGAAACGGGAAAGGAAGCCGAAGGAAAAATGAAGTCCCCTGGGGTCAACTCCAACATTGGTACACCCCTTATACCCCATCCCCTATCGGGTGCGGATGGTCTGGAATCGCCATACTTTTTCGGGAATGCCGCCTGCGTTGCGGTAATGAACCGCCATCTGGGCCCTGCTCCTTTCAGCCTTTTTTGTCATCTTCGTACTGATACAGGGCCACAGGGCGCCGGCCGTCGTGCGATACGAGGTCCAGTTAAACGGCCTGCCTGAAGAACTGGACGGGACTGTGCTTGTAGCCCTGTCAGACACGCACCTGAACAAGATCCTTGGTGAGCGCTGGCTGGAGGCCAGGATTCAGCAGGTCCGTGCCCTTTCTCCTGACATCGTTGCCCTGGTGGGGAACATCTTCGAAGGTCACGGCGGGCCGGAGGACGGAGCCCTGGCAACTCTACAAAGGTTATCGGCGCCCCTCGGTGTGTGGTTCGTCAGCGGCAACCACGAGGGCCACGGGGACAGGCAGGCCAACGGAGAGGTCCTGGACAGGGCGGGGTTCCATCGACTGGACGACATCTGGAAAGAGGTCCGGCCGGGACTGGTCCTGGCCGGTGTGAGCGACCTGACCTCTCGAGGGCGACGGCAAAAGGGAGGCGACCCGGTGGGAGCAGCACTGTCGGGGAACCCTCAAGGGGGGACGGTGTTTCTCTCCCATTCGCCACTGCAGGCGGAAAGGGCGGCGGAAGCCGGGGCGGGGCTGATGATATCCGGACACACCCACGGCGGCCAGATCTGGCCTTTTAACTACCTTGTACAGAGGAGATACCCCCTGGTGGCAGGCCTTTACGAGGTGGACGGTATGCCTGTGATCGTTACACGGGGCGCCGGCACATGGGGGCCGCGCATGCGCCTGTGGAGACAAGATGAGATTATCCACATAACTCTGCTTGCCAAGCCGTAGCCTCTTGTCCACCATCTTGCTCATCGTAACCTGAAAGGTGAAATCGGAAGCTCGAATAGCGACGGTGGAAGCCTTGGCGGCCTGACCCCAACCTCTTCCCCACGGTTTTCCCTGGGATTCCCATGTGTCAGAACCAGTTTTTCTTTTTAAAGTACAGAACCTGTACCACCACCACAGCGATCAGGAAGATCAAAAAAAGCAGGAACGCCATATTATTTTCCGCCCCCGGGAGTCCCCCAAGGTTGATTCCCAGCAGACCCGTCAGGAATCCGAGAGGCAGAAAGATCGCGGCAATGACAGAAAGAACGTACATTCTCGAATTCATTTGTTCGGAGAGTCTGTTAACGAGTTCCTCCTGGGTGACGGAGGCCCTGTCTCTTACCGAATCAAGATCCTCAATGTAGCGTATGAGCTTGTCACTTGCCTCGCGCAGGCGCATGTAGTCATTTTCGCTTAGCCACGATAACTTTTCACTGCTCAGTTTCTGCATTGCCTCCCGCTGCGGTGCCAGATATCGCCTCAGCATGATCGATTCACGGCGAATAGCTGAAATCTCACTGCGTATAGCGTGGCTGCCCCCCTCGACGATACGTTCCTCCAACTGGGCGACACGATCCTCTATCTCCTCGATCGTGTCTTCCATTCGCGAGGTCATTCGACAGGCTAACTCAACGATGAGGTCTCCAGGCTTTTGGGGCCCTTTAGCCTTTCCCAGTGAATCGACGATGTCCGAAACGGAAAGAATTTTCCTGTTCCTGGTACTGATAATTCGATCCCCTTCAACCCACACCCTTATGGACACCATATCTTCGGCGTCCGAACCTGGATTCATGTTCACTTCACGCAGTGCCAGAAGAACAGCGTCACCAATGACTGTGGTCCTGGGACGTGTTTCTTCGGCAAGCAGCGCCTCGGAATAAACCTCATCCAGTCCACTTTCCTTTTTGATCCACTCTCTGGTTTGTTCCGCAGAATAATTAAAAAGTTCCGGGATGTTCACATAAAACCTCAACTGTGGATCAGATTATAGTAAGAGTCGGCTACCTGCCCCCAACAGGCCCCCTCAACTCGTCACACCTGCATCCAGAAACGTCAGGAAGTCCTGCTGGGTGACGACGCCTTCCCTGATAACGGCCTTCTTGACGCGTTCGAGGATATCGCTGGCGAGCAGTCTTTCATAGCGTACGTCCAGAACATAGGCCTTGATCCTGAAACGGGTCACCAAACGTTCCTGAAAAACGTCCTCCACTAGCACCAGGACCGGTTTTTTCAGGTAGACGTAGGGGGAAGAAGTTGCCGCCTGCCTGGCAAGGACCTTGACGCGATCGATATCCACACCCGCCGGGAGGTTGATCTTTACCACCACCATCTCGAACAGGTCGCCGCTGTTGGAGTTGGAGACCGCCATGTTGAGCACCATGGCGTTGGGAAGGGTGACAACGCTGTCATCGAAGGTGTAGATGGCCACCGACCGCAGGCCGATGTTAACTACTTCACCGTAATCCTCCCCCACTTTGATCATGTCCCCTACCCGAAAGGGCCTTTCCATGAGCAGGATGATCCCCGCGATAATGTTGCGGATCAGGTCCTGGGCCCCCAGCCCAACGGCCAGACCCACCGAAGCGGACAATGCCAGAACTGTGTTCATGGGAGGTTTGAATACATCAACGATGACAAAAGCTATCGCTCCCACCCATGTTGCCAGCCTCATAATAGGGTAGAACCCCAGGATGAGCAGGCGATACCGGCTGAACTTCCGAGCCAGGAATATTAAGACCAGGTTCAGGACGTAGAGGAAAAGGATCGTCCCAACGAGGATGATGACCATAGTGAAGATCTTGCTGGTGGTGACCAGGTTGGTCAGGTTCGAAAGGCTGTTCGGCTGCATGGTGGTTATACCTCTCAATGGAGATAGACTGGCAATAAATCCATCAATAAAGGATATTCATGGACTCAAGGGTAGCCGTTACCGGGGCGAAGAAGGCCGGATTCAGGATATAATTGTCAAGCTGGTAACCTTCCCCGATCGTTCGCTGAAAGAGATTAAGCTGCAGGAGATAACCGAGGATGAGATGGGCCTGCTGAATATCGATCATGAAGACCTCGGCGAACTCTTCCGCTTTCATGCCTCCGTGACTGATTATTTCCGCAAGACCAAAAAGGTGGCCCGGTCCAGGCTGCGCAGGAAGATAAAGTCCAGGCACCCCAACGGGGCCATGCGGAAGAGGTCGTCCTCCTTATCCCAGGTCACGGAAACCATCCAGTAATACATGGCCGCCTCGAAGTTCCCGCTGCTGGCCGCGAAAAGGTCGGAGTAAAAACGGCTCTCGCGCCCGTGTTCAGCTTTCTGCCGGGCGGCCTGCGTAAGGGTGGCCTTCTCCTTCTCCTCCTGTATCTTTGACGAGAAGACGAGGGGATATCCCGATGTACGCTGGCGGATAAGCAGGGCTTCCTTTATCTCAGCCTGCTTTTGAAAAAGGGTGTGGACCTGGTGGGTGAAGTACCGGCTGATCCCCACCAGGTAGTCCAACCGATTCCAGGGGGATTTACGGAAAGCCATGATCCACATGAAATGCTCACGGGTCTGGAGAAGGATGGTGAGAAAAAATTCCACAGTCCGCTGCCCCCCCTGTTCTCAGCACCAGGTTGTGGCCCCCCTCCACGATGAGAACTGCACGAGGCTGTTTGCGCAGATAGTTCATTAGTTCCGTCACGCTGCCAAAGTCCTTCTCTCTTTGGAACCACTCCGCAAACAGTTTAAGTATATCCTCCTCGGTGCGCAGGCGTCGGGTCATTTCCAACCGTTTGACGGTGATGGTGGAATCGCATTCGTTCTCAAGGCAGTTTAGCAGGGACATCTTGCCGCTTCCCGCCGGGCCTACCACAGCTACGCTGCACAGGAGGTCCTGCTCCCACCGCTTAACAAGCTGGCCAAGGGTCTCGAGTTCCTTATCCCGGCCCACCAGGAACTCCCTGGACTGGAGAGGACCAAGAGAAAACAGGCCGCGGTAGACTGGCGGCAAGCTCTCGATAAAAGCGTCTGCCTCGGCTGTGGACGGCAGATCGGAATACTTGAGCATGTCTTCCACCACAGCGCGGGGGACTCCCAGGAAACGAAAGACCCAGCCCTGGAGGGTTTGCCAGCGATCCTTCAGGGCCTCAGCTGAATGTACCCTTTTCCGCATCCGGAGCAGTAAGATGCCCGCCAACCTCGTGAAGACACCACCAGCAAGGGAGAAAGCGTCTTGCTGAAACAGCAGGAATCGGGCCTCGAGATTCTGGGATTTGGATACATCACTGAGAACGACAGCTTTCAGGTCATTATGGCCTTCCTCGAGACGGGGCAGAATGGACTGGAGGTTCTCCCGGACCTGGGATTCCAGTTCCGGCAAAACCTCCGCCGATCTTGAGAACAGGTTTTCCAGAAGCACATCGAGTCCGTCCAGCATCTCCTTGAGGCCGTCCGTGCCCTCTCCATTTTCCGGTGAAGCCTCCATGCCGGCGGCTCTTGCGTTCAGGTCCTTGATGGTGTTTTCCAGGTTGTACCGTATCCCTCGCCATAGGTCGGCTAACTGGGATTCCGGCCTGGCGTGGACATCGTCCCATTTCAGGACAATGGGATGCCCGGCCAGCTTGTAACGGGTCGGCAGGCAGCGGTTGGCAATTTCCTGCAAAGGGACCCGCCGTATCCGGTAGCGCCATCGGCTCCGGAGAGCCCAGAGGTAAAACCTCAACAGGCAAAGGGGAAAGAACTTTCCTCTGCAGACGTAATCAAGGAGGGATCGGCTCTCTGCCTGAGCCACGCTGCGGCCCTGAAGGGGAGCCAGGTTGAGGTCCCTTGGATTGATGCGGTAAATTATCCGGGGGAGGTCCTTCACCGATTCACCGTACCGGTCGGCAAAGATCTGCAGGAGACCGGGCATAAAACCACTATGAGGGGACAACCGGTCGAGATATTTATCTGTACGGGCCCGGACCATCACATGCAGGAACTTCAGTTGAGCCTCCACCTGGTAAGCCAGATCCCGCAGCGCCTTCTGGTCGGGGGGCCATGGGTCGCAGGTTTTCTCCAGGGCTCCCTTGATCGTCTCCCGGCATTCATCCAGACGGCTGGCCGTTTCCTCCATGACCTCGCCCACGTCCGCCAGGACCTTGGTAATGCGCTGGAGCACATCCTCCTCCGCGACCTTGAAAGCCGTGTCCAGCTCCTTGAGAAACTGGTCTACCCTCGACTGCTCATCCGCTAGTCCCAGGAAGATGTGGGCGTCGGC
This sequence comes from bacterium, assembly GCA_029210965.1. Lineage (NCBI taxonomy): Bacteria > bacterium. The sequence goes on from JARGFZ010000004.1 coordinate 59,860, forward strand.
CCGCTGCTGGAACTTTTTTTTCAGGTTTTCAGCAGCCGTTTCGGTTTTTTTATCGCTCTTATTTTTCATCGGGGTCGCGGTCCAGGATCCTGACGTCGAAATAGGGTGCCGCTGAAAGTTCAATGGATGACACTGCCAGACTCACTCGCTCTCCACTGTCGCTGATCTCCTTGAGGATGCTCTTGAAAAGGAGGTTCTTGGTACTGCGCCGCATTTTGTAATCCACCACATACCTGACAGCGAAGGTAACCCAGTTCTCGTTGGCGGTCATGGTTACGGCAGGCTCCACACTCGCCTTATCGATGTAGTACTTGTTCACCATCTGACCCCAGTATTGGGATGCCTCCGGAATGTATCCCCCCACAACCTCCTGCGTCACCCGCTCCAGGATCCGGCCGGCTTCGAGCAGATCGCTGCCGTGTCGGATGTGGACCGTGATCTCGTCCCAGAGAAAAGGGAAGTCACTCGAGTAGTTGAAGACGGGTTCCCTGAAGACGAGACTGTTGGAAACACGAACGATACGCCCGTTGTACTGGTCCGCGTTGACCCAGTCCCCCAGTTCCATGAGCGTGGTGCGCAGGACCCCTACATCGATGACATCGCCGCGGAGCCCCCCCACCATCACCCGGTCGCAGGTCTTGAGGCTGTGGCCGAAAGAGAGGGACACCCACCCCGCAACGCTGGCGATTACCTCCTGGAGAGCGAAGGCGATCCCTGCACCTGCCACGCCCAGGGCCACGGCGAACCCCTGCAGTTTGTCGCTGAAGGCGGAGAGGGCATAGAGGATTATGATAAGGTAGGCAAAAAAGGAAACGAACTTGCGCATCCTGTAACGGGTTTCGGTTTCCTTTATCCGCCCTACCAGGATGTGCTGTAAAACCTTGACAAGGAGCATGACGACGAGTGCAACAACAGCCACCCAGACCAGAGTCTGGACCTTGGGGTGGGCCTGCCAAAGAGTGTTAAATTTTTCCAACGGTTTTCACTTTTACCAGGCGTGGGAATGATAAGACAGGTCAACGGTCTGCGATAAATTATCAAGTTAACCTATTACCAACATGGAGTCTATTGTACCCCAAATCTTAGCCAGATAGTGGTTGATCATCCACAACGAAACCTGGAATCCCGGGCGGTTTGCAGGTGGACAAGGGAAGGTGCCCAGAGCCACATTGATCTTTCCTGTCAGCAGCTGCCTTTTTTGAAATTTGAGCTGCAGGATTTGGGGACAGATCGGGGTCAGGCATTATGTCCTGTCTGCCCTGCCTGTCCCGAGCCCGTCGAGGGGAAGGGTGAGATGGGGTATTTCTGATAAGCCTTATCGGATGCGCTGCAATTTAACCCCCGATCCCAACTTTCCAATCACGGGTCTTAACTTCAAACATCAAACGTCATGCTATTCATACCCCCGCTCGCTCCATGAGATACATGGCGACGACCAGGATGATGGACAGGGGCACGATCACCACCCAGTCATTGACTTTCAGAAGCTGCGGCAAAGTCATGTCTCCAAAAAAACCTTTTTTCAGGACCCCGTCCTTCAGCCTGGGGTAAACGGCAGCCAGGAGTCCAGAGCCGATGATTATCCCGGACAGACCTCCGACAATAGCATCCAGATATCCGTTGCCCGTGGCTCCCGCGATGGTTCCCGGGCAGTACCCGAGCACGGCAAACCCCAGACCGAAGATCAACCCACCTATGGCATTTTTGCCCCAGGAACCTGACTTTGGCTTCAATTGAACCAATCCCAGGCCTTTCATCAGATGGAGACCAACCGCGCCTGTCACAACTGCGGTCAGCATGATCTTCACGACCGTGAAATCCTCCAGAAGGAGCTGGCCGATGATCACGTCATATTTGGTCACGCCGCCTTTTTGAAGGAGGAAACCGAATATGATGCCAAAGAGTAAACCCCAGAACAGTGGTAATTTATCCGTTCTCATATTTCACCTCGTCAAACCAGGACCTTGAAAATAAACAGCGCTGCCAGAACACCGCCGATAAAAAAACAGATCGCCGAGATCCAGCTCGATATCGCGAGCTGCATCGTACCGCTGATGCCGTGTCCGCTGGTGCAGCCGTCGGCCCACCGAGAGCCGAAGCCGAGGAGAATGCCTCCGAGCAGGGCAACCACGATCCGGATGAGCCGGTTGGCACCGAATGCAGCCTCCCACCGCGGGGGGATCCACTGCCACTGGAAATCACCGGAAAGCAGCGAAGAGATGAGCGCGCCGATGACCATGCCGGCGACCAGCATCCACTGCCAGTCCACAATGGGCTCGATTTCCTGATAGTAAAGTTTGGATTCCACCTTCTTGCCCCGGAACAGTTTTTCCATCATTCCGGCGGAACGGGCAAAGGAAGTGGAGCAGCCCAGAGCGTTACCGGATATGAGGAAGGTGAACCAGCTCAGGACACCGATGCCGATACCAACGACATAAGGCGACCACCTGACTTCCGTTAACCAGTTCATAAAAAAATCCTCCTGACGGTTTCTGAATTAAATTGCACTGAATCTCCAACCGTGCGGGTTCTCGCAGACGGAACAATGCCTTACGTATCCCGCAGCACCGTACCCCGTCATCCCGCCGGGGATCGATGACGGCGCAGATTTCTTTCCCGGCAAGGATGTAGGAGCTGTGGGCGATCTTTTCGAGAAAGAAATGTTTAAGCAGCATGCATAGTCTCCTCACAGATAGAAGAAATAAAACATGGGGACGACGACCGCCAGAAAAATCAGCGTCATACCCCCTCCCGCTTTTAAATAGTCGGCATTCCGGTACCCTCCCGGCGTCTTAAGCATGGCGTTGACCTGGTGTGTGGGTAAAATAAAGGAATTGGCGGCGCACACCGCCACCAGCAGCACCAGGGGCCGGGGATCAATCCCGGCGATCCGTGCCATGCTGATCACAAGAGGCGCCAGGATAACGGTGGATGCTACATTGGACATGAAGAGGGAAAAAACCGTGGACATGCCCGCAACGGCGAAAAGCAGAAGCAGGGGATGTCCTCCGTAAACGGCTCCCATGATCCCATCGGCCAGGAACGCGGCGGTGCCCGTTTTCTGCATGGCGATACCCATGGGAATGAGGCCGGCGAGGAAAAATACCACTTTCCAGTCGATGACCTGGTAAGCATCTTCCATACGCAGCACCCGGGTCAATACCATAACAATGGCTCCGGAAAGGAATGCCGTGGAAATGGGAAACCCGGCAAGGGCCAGGCCGATGGCCAGGACAAAACAGATCGTCGCGACCCACGCCTTGGACTGGTCACGTTTGTCGGCCGAAACCGGGGTTGCCAGCACAAAATCCTTGTCTGTTTTCAGTTCAATGATGTTGTCCCACAGCCCGTGCACGATGAATGTATCACCTGGGGTTATGGGCATGTCCGAAAAGTCACCCCGGATATTTTCTCCCTGATGAAACAGGACCACAGGTTCAACGGCGTAGCGTTTGCGCAGTCCAAACTTCCGAATGGTTTCGCCCACCAGGCTCGAACGCGGCGGGATGATGACCTCCGCAAAACCGGCGCTGTCAGGATCGTTCAGTTTTTCAAATTTCCCCAGCGGTTCCATATAAGACAGCCCGAAATCCGCTGCGAATTGCCGAACGTTACCTTCCTCCCCCAGCAAGGCAAGTTCATGATGAACCTCGAACCTTGTTTGCCGCCAGGGCGCATACTCCACCGTTTTTCCCTTGGAAATACCCAGTATATTGAGATGATATCGATCCCAGATACCCGTTTCTTCGGGTGTCTTGCCGACCATCGTGCTCCCCTCGGGGATTTTGTAATGCCAGGTGGAAAAAGGCAGGTTCCAGGCTTCGATCAGTCCCTTTTGTGCGGATATGCGGTCATCTGTTGATGGTGAATCAGGCAGGACATATTTACCGATAAAGAGAAAGAACGCAATGCCGGCAGCCAGCAGGACCAGGCCTACCGGAGTAACGGCGAAAAGGCCATAGGGCTCAAGACCGGCATTGCCCAGAAAATCGTTGATCAGGATGAGGGGGCCCGAGCCAACCATGGTCAGGGTGCCCCCCAGGATAGCGGCAAACCCGATGGGCATGATCAATTTTGACGCTGGTATTTTCTCCCTGCGCGAAATGCTCAACACTGCCGGCAGAAAGAGTGCCGCCGCACCGACGTTCTGAATAACGGACGACATCAATCCGACGGCCGCCGACACCAGGCCGGTAATTTTCAAACTGCTGTTCCCGGTAACATTGAGGATCGCACGGGAAAAACGATCGACAATACCGGTCTTTTCCATACCCCTTCCCATTACCATCACTGCCATCATGGCGATCACCGCGTTGCTGGAAAATCCGGACAGCGACTCCAGGGATTTCAGTATCCCCGTCCATCCCAATGCCAGCATGCAGAGGATGGCGACAACATCCATCCTGAGCACATCCAATGCCAGCAGAACGATAGTGACGCCGAGGATAGCCAGAACAATAGTGATCTCAACGGTCATGATCATTTCCATCTATATTTCGATGCACGTGGTCCTTTTACAGAATGTCCCAGTGTCTGGCCGTGTGTCAAAACAAATTGGCAAAGGTCAGTGCCTGGGGCATAGTTATCAGGTTCCAGATACCAGGCGCCAGGAACTGCCTGCCGAAGGTACTGAAGATCATGAAAATACCCCCGAACCACCCCATTACGTAACCGTGCTGTCCCCAGCCCATCATGCTCAATATCTCCTTTCTGAAGAAACCGTTATCTGACCGGTTTAAAGTGTACCAGAATACAACCCGGTGTCAGTGCACTTTGGCAAAAGATTAAACGGTGGGCTTGTCCTTGTCACGGCGTCTTGTCACGGTGACTTGTCACATCATAGCCGGCTTGTGAGGGCATCTTGTCACGGCATAGCCAAAGGCGGCGACGGAAGCCATCGGCGACGCCCCAAGGCGAAGACGGAACCTGACCCCGCGGATTGCTCCTGTGATATGATGCATGGTATCCGTGGAAGTGTGCAACGATGCTGCAGAGGTTGAAGGATAAATGAGAAAGGTAAAAGGGGAACGCGCGGTTCACCTGACCCTTTCGCTTTAAGCTTTTAGCCTGTTTCTTCTCTCCCTGATCTCCAAATTGGGCCAGGAGTGAGACCGACAAAGGGAGGCGAAAAACATGCATATCACATTTTACGGCGGTGTGAGAGAAGTGACCGGCTCCATGCATATGCTTACCACCGATTCTGACCGCATCCTTTTAGACTGCGGCATGTTTCAGGGACGACGCAAGGAGACCGAAGCCAAAAACAGGACTCTGCCTTTCGACCCCCGTATCCTGACCAACATCGTGTTGTCCCACGCACACATCGACCATTCAGGCCGGATTCCTCTGGTTACAAACCGGAATTTCAACGGCAGGGTCATCTGCACCCAAGTCACGGCCGCAGCCTGCGAGTACCTGCTCCTCGATTCGGCCCACATCCAGGAATCCGATGCCCGATATCTGAATTACAAGGCTGTCCGCTCCCTTCTCCACCAGACGAAGACTTCCGCACTGACTCATCGGGTCTCGGCAAGGGCTGCAAAAAAAATAAAGAAAATGCTGAAAAAAAACCGCAACGACTTGAACATGGATGCCATTAGCGAGCAGATGGACCGGTATAACATGGAACCTATTGCGCCCCTTTATTCCATGGAGGATGCTGAAAAATCCCTTTCCTATTTTGACGGTTATCCCTACCGCCAGGCCGTTAACATAGGAAAGAACATCCAATGCACCTTTTATGATGCCGGCCATATTCTGGGTTCGGCCATCACAATAATTGAGGCCCGGGAAAACGGGCGTTCCTACACAGTATGCTATACGGGCGACCTTGGTCGTTTCGGAAAACCGATCCTTAAAGACCCCACCCTGACGTTTCAGGACAACCGGATGGATGTGGACCTTCTCGTCATGGAGAGCACCTATGGAAACCGGTTCCACGATCCGGTTTCCAGCACGAAAAACGAACTCAAACAGGTCCTGGTCGAATCGGTGGGGCGGGGCGGCACCCTGATCATCCCGGCCTTTGCCTACGGCAGGACCCAGGAGCTGATCTACCGGCTCCACGAATTATATGACGAGGGAGAGGTTCCCCGGGTTCCCATCTACATCGACAGCCCGCTGGCAACAAAACTGACCAAGGTTTTCGGAGAGCACCCGGAAGTCTACGACCGGGAGACCCACAAGGTGTTTCTTGAGGAGGGGGAAAACCCCTTCCGGTTCTCTCAGGTCAAATTCATCTCCTCGGTTGAGGAATCCATGGCGCTGAATCGTGATGAAACACCACATATCGTGATCTCGGCCTCCGGTATGTGTGAAGGCGGGAGGATCCTGCACCATCTCCGGCACAAGATCCACAACCCGAAACATACCATCCTCATCATCGGTTTCATGGCTGAGCACACCCTGGGCCGCCGCATCCTCGAAATGGGCACCCGGGACCTGGCTTCCCAAAAATCGGGCGAGCCGCCAATGGTCAGGATCCTGGGAAAGGAGTACCCCCTGAAGGCAAGGGTGGTTGAACTTGGCGGCTTCAGCGCCCATGCCGATCAAACCGAGATGCTGCGATTCCTGAAGGAGTCCAACCTGAACATCAGGAAGATCGCCGCTGTCCACGGCGAAGAGCAGCAGACACTGGCCTTCGTCCAATTCCTGAAAGGGGAAGGGTTCAATGTCATCGCCCCGCGCGCCGGAGAAACGTTGCATATCAAATGAAGAGAGGACAGGAAAAGTCTCGGGTCGCGAGGAAATTTGTCCAATGTCCGACGGATATAGGGCATCTACCTGCTACCCCGTTATGGCATAATGCTTTAACGATTTGAAACCGGGTGGCGAGAGGTGGTCCATTACCATGGAAACGTTTCGGTCGAGACTCATCCCGGCCGTTTTATTTCTGGCCCTGGCCATATCTCAGCTTTCGGAGCCCCACCAGATATATCGAGGAGAGCCGGTTTGGCGTGCTGATCGAATATGGCCTCTCCGGATTCCGCATGGACAGGCAGTAGGAACCGTTCTCCACGGCGAAAGCGACCGACATGGGCACCTCGGCTGAAGGCTGGTTTCTCTAGGTGGTACCGACCCTCACCTGGGACGCGTCAAAAGACTTCAAAATAGGAATTGGGCTGGGTGCCGGCATCCTGTCGGTGTTCTCTTTGCGGAAAAGGGCCCCTACGAATACAGCATCGCTGACGGATCGGTGATCGTCGCTTACCGCTGGGCGCTTTAGAGGAGGGGAGGAAAGTTCCGGTCCAAGTCCTGGTCCTGGTCCAGATCTACCGCCCGGGCACCCGCCGGGCACGCGAGCGCACTCGTACACTACTTTTCCTATTACACCGGCAACCCGCCCTGTCAACGCGCCCTTGACTGTCCGCCCACAAGAGTCATAAACTTTCCCGACTTAAACAAGGGGCCTTTCACAAGGGAGTGTGCCATGGAGCGTTCGTTCACCGTTACATCTGTGCGGATATGTCTTTTCACCCTGTTAACCCTGATCATGATCCTTTCCGGCTGCGCCGGTGTCATCCAGCAGGCCTACTATGATGGCCCTCTGGGCGTGAACACCCAGGGGATGACCCCGGTGAAGGACGACGCGAAGAAGTTTGACTTTATGGTCCCCGCGGGCTGGACTGAAGTTCCCCGGGATGAGCCATTGCCGGAAAGCCTGGAACTTCCACGTGAGCGTTATTCTGCCTATGGTGGACCCGTCACCTACCGAAAAGGCGACAGCGGCTCCATGCACCTGTTCTGCCGGACTATGGAAAACACCAATTATCTCATTGAACAAACTATTTATGAGATATCCCCGTCGGCTGTGGCGGTGGATAACGGAGGTCTGCAGATCCACTCATCAGGCCGGGACCCGGTATTTTACGAGTACACCTCTTCCATTGTCGAAAAGGGTGAGAAAAAAAGGCTTACCTTTTTTGTTCGGTGAAAAGATGCTGGGAACTTTTTCCCTTAATAACTGTGACTATATCGTTTTGGCCCGCAGCTCCTCCCTGGAGAACACGGAAGAGATCAAGAGCGATTTTATCGCTGTCCTGCGTTCTCTCAAGAATTAAAAAAGCCAGATGAAAAAACAACCTCAGGTTTTCCCCCCTGATCCTGGCTCTCCTGCTCTGGACGGGATTACCTTCCCCCGCTTACGCGGTCCATATTAATCTGGAAGAGCTCGAAAAGAACGTCGCCGAGTCAGTGGAGAAGTCGCTGAGAAAACTTGGTCTTGTCGCCGAGGACGCACCGCGTACGATCCTGGATAGCATGCAGGCCAAAGCGGTGGACAGCAGCACCGGCAAGATCCTCTGGAAATACTCACCGGAGGGGTGGGCCATCACTTACTATGACCTTGTTGCAGCCTTTTCAGACTTGGTTCTGCTTCGAGAAGACGATCAGCGAGATGGCCTTACTACCCTGGCGGCCATGAATGCTGAGACCGGTAAACAGCAATGGTATGTGCAGTATATAAACAAGAAGCGGTCCTTCCAATTCCTCCCGGTCCCCGCGGCTGATACGATCCTGGTCCTGGAAATGGAGAAAAAGAAAGTGAACATGACCGCTCTCACACTCATGGGCGGTAAGGAGAGGAAAAAGCAGACGTTCAAGGTCCAGAAGGGAGGGCACCCCACACCGCCCCTGGTCACACCGCGGAATGTGTGGAGCTTCTATGGTCACGCCATGCGCCTTGACCCGGCCTCAGGAGCGGTTCTGTGGCAAAGAAAGGACATCGTACCCGACAATCTTGCCCCCCCTCCGAAGCTGGAAATGAACAAACTCTACATCATCGACAAGGAGAAAACGCTGCATTTCCTCAATCCTGAGACGGGTGAATCGATCCTCACAGCTCCTTTAGACGAAAAATCCCGATACACAAACATCTACCCTGCCGGGGACACCCTTTATCTCCGCGGCCAGGATGAGGGCGGCAGCTGGTTCCTGGCCAAACATGACCCGAAGAGCGGCCAGGCCCTATGGAAGTACAGCAGCACCCAGGCCACGGTGAGCAATCTCATAGAAGACGGCGATCGCCTTTAGTGGCCACCTCCGCGAAGGTGCTGTGCCTCGACAGCGGGACAGGCAGGGAGATCTTTGCTTCCTCTGTTACCCTCACCGGGCAGTCGTTCCCGGTAAGAATCCGAAAATACGGCAGCAAGGTGATCTACGTTGGGGAGTTGATGATCGCAGGTTTCGACGCCCAGTCAGGAAAAATTGTTTACAAGGTGGGAATGCCTCCAGTGACCCAGGAGGCTCATCTGGATGCGCTGGACAACTGGATATCCGTTTTGCAAAACCGTATCGGAAAGCTTCCCAAGGCCATCTGGTTCGGCGGTGCGGGCGGGGCAAGCGACGCCTTCAGCAGCATGTCGGCCAACTCCCGGAACCTGTCCAATAACTATTCCTACCAGGCTCGCAATTACCGCCTGAGTGCTGGCACCCCCAATAACCTGGCGGCGGAAAGTAATTCCTGGAAAGCGGCCAATCTTCAGAACCAGTCACGAATGAACAGTGCATTTGCCAGGGCAGAAGCGCAGTTAAGTTTCTTCTCCGCGATGGAGGGGCTTAAGAACGCCATGATCTCAAAGTCTGTTACCAGGGACCGTGAGGAGATCGCCAGGCTCAGCCTGATCCGAAACAAGATCCTGGGAGCCTACTCCGCATCAGAGTCAGGGGACTATGCCTGGCGGTCCCACGTGGAAGGTGACTGGATCGGCCTCAACCTGATACATCTGCCCACCGGCAGGACCACCTTCACGCCCTTTTCTCCCTTTATCAAGAATAGGGAAGACGCTCAATATAATGAACGTTCCCTCTGGAACCTGGTGGACCTGGATACAGGTATTGTCTACCACCCGGCCCTGAGGTCAGTTGAGGAATATTACCAGCCGAAGGTCAAAAAAGAGGGGGTCATCACCTACGGCATCCGCCTGGTGGCGGAGAAGGTTAAGATGAAGTAGGGATTGTCCTTGTCTGAAATTAAAGGCGGCCCTTTCGAGCCGCCCCAAGATCAGTACCTGGTGCCAACACCAGATACCCGGACCAGGTACCTGGAACTATTTTTTATACGCTTCCTTCCTCTTCCTTACACTCACTACCAATACGAGAAGAACATCGTCTCCGACCTGATAAAGGACCCGGTAGTCTCCGACACGAACCCGGAAGATGTCGTCAGGTCCCTTGAGTTTTCTGCAGCCTGCCGGTCTGGGTTCAGTTGCGAGAGCCTCGATCTTTGTGCTGACCCGGCGCTGGATTTTTAGGGGCAGTGATCCAAGCTGCCTGACGGCCGTGGAAGCAAATTCGAGCCGGTAGGTGGCCACAGATCAGCCTAAAGCCCGAGGTCTTTCTTGACCTTTTCCCAGGGAATGGTCCCCTCCTTTTCAGCCTCAGCCAGTGCGGCGCGCGCTTCTTCCAGATCCATCCTGTCCTCCAGTTCTTCGAGGAACTTCAAGTCCTCCACGGGAACAAGGGCAGCGATCTCCTTTCCATGCCGCTTTATGATTATGCGCTCTTTCCCATAGGAAACCCGGTTCAGTGTGTCGGACAATCCCTCCCTGGCAACACTGGTGTCGATGGCTTCATGGACGTAAGGCTTTCCACCCTTCCTGTTTTTTTCTTCTTTCATTTGTTCTCCCGGATATTTTGCCCAATTTGTACTAATATTACCAAACGAACAGTTTTCAGTCAATATTTACGCAATAAAGAAGGCGGCCCGAAGGCCGCCTTAATAGCAGTACCTGTTACCTGGTGCCAACCCCTTCGGGCAGTCTCCATTTGATATCGTAAGCTTGTCTGCCGGGGCTCACCGGAAGAGTGAGCTTATCCCCTTCGGGGCGAATGGGCTGCAGGGCGCCGTCGATGGTGATCCCGGTCAGCTCCGCACCCTCGGGGAGACCAAGGATATGCTGACCACCCAGACTGCTCCTGGCAACGAAACTTAAGGTGACGTCAGTGGCGTGTTTCCCGGGTTTTAACAGGTATTGACTCGTATCGATGGTAAAAGTGCTGCCGAACACACCCTCCGGACGGGTTATTCTGAGCTTCACCGATTCTCCCGGCCAGGAACGCCAGACCGGAGCCCAGACCCCTCTCGGATCCGCCCTGTGGACCACGTTGATACCTTCCGTCTGCTCCATATTCCATATGGGGCTGACCTCCGCACGCCAGGCCTCGACCCACCCGGTTGTGTCGGGGGCCACCAGATCGACATTTTCGGCCTCCTCGAGGGCAGATTCCCAGGTCATGGAACTCTGGGCAGGTCCCATGTTCACCAGGATTTTGCCGTCCTTGACCCGAACGCCATCTGTGATCACCGATTCCCCGCTTAAAAGAGGCACCTCCAGGACCACCGCCGTACCAGGGGGAGAAATTCGGTGCACCCTGGTCAGGGCACGCCATTCAAGGCCGAGAAACAGGGATCTGTCCACCAGGACAAAGGGCGGCAGCGCCTCTGCCTCAAGAGACGGCATATCCGATGTTGTCTCTTGTTTGATGCGGGTGAGTTGGAGCTGTTTGTCCGCCGCTCCGTTTTCGTGCACATCCTCCAGGGCCCAGCCTTTCACTTTGGCATCCACACGGTGCACCGGCAGGTTCAGGGGGATGAGCACCGTACTGCGGCCCGGGAGATGGCCTTCCAGAAGCACCTGGTGGATACCCTTTTCAAGGTTTACCCACAAAACGCCGTCACTGCTTCGTGACAGCGCACGGACCGGTTTGCCGTCCACAAGTAACGTCTGGGGCAGCCACTGTTCCGCGGTACACGGCAGGGGCACAGCCACCTCCTCCATGACGTGCACTTCCAGGCGCAGTCTGAGCATCCCGGGATCGGCATCAAGCCTCAAGCGGCTTGTCTGGGCACAATCCGGGAGGCACTCGGGGGGTTCGAGGAGCCTGGTCTGCAGTTCCTGCAGCAGTTCGGTAGACGGAAACTCATTAGCGATAGCGGGAGAGGGAGAGGGAGAGGGAATGAGAAGTGCTGAAGATACAAGTGCTGAAGAGATAAGTGTTGAAAAAACAGTGCCAAGTGCTGAAGTCGAAGTGCGCAGGGCGGGCAAGCGTATCCCCGCGAGGAGAAGTCCTAAAAGCCCCACGAGGATGACGCGCACCACCTTGACCACGGAGTTAGCCCATGGTGGCAGGTAATAAATACTTACTTCCTGGCCGCGGCTCACAGGTCCGTTCCAGGAAAGGTTGACGCTGTCCCAGTACCAACCCGGCAGCCCCGGACCGGTCTGGACCAGGGCACCCTCATCGATACTCTGCAGCATGGTGTTGCTCGGGAGGCTGAACAGGTCGGAGCTCCGGTAGGATCTGGATTTATCTAAAGCCTGCCGGGTGGGAGCCAGCTCCGGCAATTGGCGAGCCAGGTTTTGGTCATATTCCGGCTCCTCCGTTGCACGCATTTCCTGTACTTCATCATAGAACTCACCACTAACCTGAACGTTGGGATCGTAGCGCTGGACTGTGGATGCACTTTTAGCCATACCGAACATGGGCAGGACACCCATATTCTCAAGCTGCGGGTAAACGGCCGTTCTCACCTGGTCCACGGCGAAGGGGATGAACATGAGAATGAGCAGGAAAAAGGCCAGGGCACGGTAGTTTTTGGCGGCTTTTTTCAGACGGCCCTCCGGGAGGTACCTGAGCAGGGCCACGGCGACGAGGATGTGCAGCCAGATCGTGCGGGGCGCGAAAGTCGTTTGCCAGGACAGGGCCCGCAGACAAGGGCTATTGCCCCTGTCTGCGGGCCCAGCAGGCGGAAGGACGCTATGAAGATGATCAGGAGGAGGAACAGGTCCAGCAGGGTCCAGTTCTACAGCCAGGTTCGGGGACGGTTGTCCACGCCGGTGACAGCCAGTACCTCCCACCCCGGAGGCATGTTTATCTTTGCCGAAGCGGAGGTAAAGTCGTGGTCCCAGCCGGTGGCTTTGAGCCGGGAGATCTTTCCCTCCACGCGGCTGGCGGCTACGGTCTTTATCTGCCCGAGCCACACCTCCACACCTTTGGTGTCGGTCCCTTTCCTGGTAGTGATGAGCATATCTTCGCCGGACACGTTGACGCGGCCAAGGAGCAGACTTTCAGATGCCTCCAGCCGATGGGTGCGGGACATGGTTCCCTGGATGACATCCTGGACCGTGTAACCTCTGTTGTCGAAATCGAGCCACAACTCCCGTTTGATGGAGATCTGATCCATGGCCGGGTCCGCGTCGCCCTGACCAACAAGTTTCAGGGACAGGGCTTTTCCCGATTTTACCAGGAAGGCCGGTAACTCACGCCAGCCCTCGGGCAAGGTGGTCTGCCTCGGATCCACAGCCGGAAGACCACCTGGCTCGACGAGCCGAAGGTCAGTGTGTGCCGCAAAGACCCACACCTCTTCGGACGGTCAGGGCGCCTTGACCTCGGGTACAGGGAGTACCTCAACGGCGCCGGTAGATCGGGCTGCCACCTCTACCACCCAGTGCCCCGGGCGTACCTGCAGGCGCAGAGAACCGTCGTTTTCCAGCCTGGCGGTGATGGGGCTTGTAAGCTTCACAGGGATAAATAGCTCGCCTTCACTTTGGACAGGCAGCACAGGACCAATGACCACCTCTCTCTGCCGGCCTGCCACGTCGATCTCCATGCGTGTGATCATCTGCATGGGAACCATATCCTCCACACGGCGGTAGACCTGGAGCTCCAGACGGTCCTCGGCCGAGACTGCTTCACTGCTATGGTCCTTGAGCCATAACCTGTTCGTGCGAAAATCCGGGAAGGTCACTTCGGTGCCGTCGAAAGTCAGGCGCACCAGTCCGCTGGCCGGGGGGACCGGAAGGGATTCGGGCAGCCGCTCTCAAGTAAACTCTCCGCGGATACTGTACTGCCCGGTGGGGAGCAAAAGAGCCGGGCGGCCCTGGTTCAGGGTCACAGTATGGGGGGTACCTTTCACGCTGACCTTCTGGGGCCATGATTTTGGTCCACCCGGGAGGGATACCCAGGACTCGGCGTAGAGCGTAACGTTCAGGTCGAACCTGCCGCCTGCCCCGTCAAGATCCAGTAAAAGCTCGGTGGGCCAGTAGCACCTGTGGTCGTTCCCGTTGTTGAAAACGGGAGGACACACATTCTCCTCCTCGTTGTGAAGGACCCAGCCCTCCCAGGGTTTAAGGGATTCCGGGATATCGGCGGCAAGGCAGGGTACGGAAATGAGGAACAAAAAGCAGCAGTGCGGCGAACAGGCTTCTGGACATCTTCTTCCCCCTCCAGACTATGTTAATGATCCAATAGTTCAGGTAAACGGTTTGTGGAAACCGGTTGGAAAGTTTCACTATATTAAACGGAACGGGCAGACGACCGCAATCAGGGCAGTGCAAGTATGATATGTCTGTTACACACCTATGAGGATGGTTATTCCTTATCCCTTATCCCTCATCCCCTTCTTTGTAACAACTCTGCCTTATACTTGTCTTAACAGGATAAGGGGAGTGCGGAGGAGGTAAAAGTTATGGATAAACTGATTATAAGGTCCCTTATTGCGGCAGCACTGGCCGTGCTGCTTATATCAATCACCGGAGGCTCTGTTTACGCTACCGGTTATGACGAACATGACCAGAGCGGCCAGCCGGAGTACCTTTACAATATCGAAGGCACCGGATCCTATTTTCTGCCTGGCACTGATGAAGATATCTTCTTTAATCTGGGCAAGTGGTACCGGAATTCAGGAGGCTCCTGGTCAATGAGCGGTAACTTTGACGGCCCGTGGAGCGGTATTATGACCAAAAGCGTTCCCGCGGCCCTGGCAGACCTGCCCTCCGATTTCAGGACGACGCGCAGACTTGGGATGATCCCCTACCGATACGTTATCGGCCCCGACAAATGGGATGACAATGACGTTTACAGGTATTACCGGGGCGAATACTATAGAGACTACGAGCGGCACGGTTACCGGCGGCAGTGGCATCCCAGGGGCAAATTCTGGTTCTTCGTAGCCCCCGATTTTCACGATGACGACTGGGGAGACGACAACCACCGTCGGCGGCGCAAGGGAAGGTATTAAACTTAAGGGACAAGGCTCAAGATACAAGGGACAGGAAAGCTCATTGCCCTTTCCCTTTTACCTTGTCCCCTTTCCCAGGTCGCTGCCCGAAGTATACAGCCCGGCTATTACTTGACGAAAGGCGGCCACCGAGGGGACGTTGGCGAGTCTCCCGGACTCGTCTTCATAGACCCGTCATGAGAACCCGTCGATGTCAGAGGGGAAGGGATCAACACCGTTTATGAGGATGGTGGGAGAACCCTTCAGATCCAGCCTTGTGGCTTCATCGTCCCCGATACGATGGTAGCTTACATCAGCCTCGACACCTTCAGCCTGCAGCGCCTCATTGAGGTTCTGCCTGAGGGCAACATCCGAAGTGCATCCCATGGAAAAATAGCAGTCGATTTTCATCCTGTTTTCCACACCTCCATTTTCATTGTCTCTGTTTTACCTGCCTACCCCCTATTCACGATTTCAAACCCTTCGATTGTTCAACCATCGATATTCCCCTATAATCCGGATGATGAACAGCATAAAACAGCAAGATCGGGAACCTGCCAACAGCAATGGCGCTCCCCAGGCCCGGGAGGACCGGCTTCGGCGGCACATCTTCCTTGGGCTGCTGCTCATTGCGGTAATTATCCTCACCTACATTTTACTTCACCGCACAGGAACCGTATCCCTGTTCATGGACAGCAAAAAACTCCACGCTGTGATTGAAAGAGCGGGTAGTATGGGACCCCTGGTCATCATCTGCTTTTTCATGATCGCCGTTGTGATCAATCCGCTTCCCAGCGCTCCTATCGCTCTTGCTGCCGGTTTTGCCTACGGACACACCTGGGGGACGCTTTACGTCGTCATCGGTTCTGTGAGCGGCGCCTTTATTTCCTTTATAATTGCCCGGCTTCTCGGTCATGACATCCTCTACAGGTGGTTCGGGGAAAAGCTGAAGGTGGGCCTTCTCGGCTCCCAGATGGGGCTTATGGGGATGATTCTTGTTTTCCGGCTGCTGCCCTTCATCTCCTTTGATATTGTCAGTTACGCGGCAGGACTTACCTCCATTACATGGTGGCGGTTCCTTTTTGCCACAACCGTGGGGATCATCCCGACCAGTTTCGTGCTTGCCCATTTCGGCAGCATTATGAGCACCAAGGACCCGGGACACATCGGCCTCACCGTGCTGCTCCTGGGGTTCATGACCGTCATTCCCGTGGCTGTTAAGTTGTTCCTGAACAGAAGGCGACGGAACGCAGACGATCCGCCTGACACGAAGACCCGGTGACACGGGGTGGATTGAAATTCATATGACACGGGGATGCGGAGACGCGGGGACACGGAGTAAAACCTTTAACAAGTTAGGTTTAACCTGCGAATATTAAATAATCCAGGGGATTGACTCTCAGATTATATTTGCTATATTCGTTTTTTAGATTATAATAGTTAAATAATAAAGTGTGATTTAAACATAAACCTGAACCTTGAGGAGTAAAAAATGAATATCGATCGGATCGTAATGGCTTTCGCGGGAACCGTAATCACTACCAGCCTTGTCCTCGGCTACGCGGTTCACCCGTACTGGTTGCTCATGGCGGCGTTTGTCGGACTTAATATGTTCCAGGCGGCATTTACCGGGTTCTGCCCACTGGCCATCGTGCTGAAAAAGGTGGGCGCAACACCTGGCTGCGCCTTCAAATAACCTGAAGGCATGAGGCATATTATTTCCGAACCGGTTGTCCACAGACTCCGTTTGGGGGTTATAAGGAGCCAGCCAGGATTTTCCATGTAAAAGCCTGGTGGTTAGCGTAAATTGTAAACATGAAACCTGTTCTGACCAGAGAGCTTAAGACATGGTACGGGCTTTCTCTGACACTGCGCTTTTACGGCGCGCACTGGGCCTCCGTCGGTCCCCTGCCTCCCCATCCCCAACTGGTTAATATGCTCCTGCGCATGGGGCTTCCAAAGGGGACTCTATCCACTTGCAGATCCTTCACGAACTGGGGCATCTCCAATCGCTGCCTTTGATGGTTCTGGCCGGCGCCCTGCTGTTCCCGTTCTCCCCACCCCTGCTGCCGGCCCTGGCCGGCAGCTTCGTCCTCTGGGAGATCTTGTCGGAAGCCTATGTCATTTACCGGAAGGGCAGGAACTATTTTCGCATCTACGGTCTCGGCCCGGGTTGACGAGAGCCGGTTTTCATATCCTTCGCCTGTACCTGCGCATCAGCAGTGAGTTGGAAACCACCGAAAAGGAACTGAACGCCATGGCCGCTCCCGCGATAACGGGACTGAGAAGGAACCCGGTGAAGGGGTAAAGCACTCCGGCGGCGATGGGGATACCGAGGGAGTTGTAGATAAAGGCCCAGAAGAGGTTCTGCTTTATCTTGCGCATGGTGAAGCTTGACAGATCCATGGCCATGACCACGTCCCTGATGTCGTCCTTTATGAGCACGATGTCCCCGGATTCGATGGCCACATCGGTCCCGCTGCCTATGGCGATGCCGATATCAGCCTGGGTCAGGGCCGGAGCATCGTTGATGCCGTCACCCACCATGGCCACCTTGAGGCCGGAGTCCTGAAGCTTCTTCACCTCAGCTGATTTGTCCTGGGGAAGCACCTCGCTGAGCACCCTTTTTATACCCACCTGGGCGGCGATGGCCTCAGCTGTCCGCCGGTTGTCTCCGGTAATCATGATCACTTCCTTGCCCATCTCCTGCAGCGCTTTGACCGCAGCAGCGGAGTGTTCCTTCAGGGTGTCGGCCACGGCGAGGATCCCGGCGATCTCATTATCCAGTCCGACGATCATGGCTGTTTTGCCCTGGTCCTCGAGCCCGGTCATCGCCTCGTCTGTGCTTTTCAGGTCCAGGCCCGCCTCAGTGAACCAGGCCCTGTTCCCTATGACCACTTTTCGGCCGCTGACGGTACCCTCGACCCCTTTTCCTGTGATGGAGTTGAAGTTCACTGGTGGGCTTAGCTCCAGACCCCGGGCAAGGGCTCCCTGGACGATGGCCGCTCCAAGCGGATGTTCGGAGCTTTTCTCGACGGCCGCGGCCAGGGCGAGCACTTCATCAGAGTTCCATTCGCCGAATGTGACAACGTCGGTGAGTTCGGGTTCCCCCTTGGTCAGGGTCCCGGTCTTGTCGAACACGACCGTGTCGATCTTGTGGGCCATCTGAAGAGCCTCGGCACTCTTGATAAGGACCCCGTTTTTCGCACCCAGCCCGGTTCCTACCATGACGGCAGTGGGCGTTGCCAGCCCCAGGGCGCATGGGCAGGCGATGATGAGAACAGCAATGAAAACGGTCAGGGCGAAAATAAAGCTCTGTCCGGCAAGCATCCAGATACCGAAAGCCACGATGGCAAGACCCACCACCACCGGCACAAAATAGGCGGAAATTAGGTCCGCCAGCGCCTGGATAGGAGCCTTGGAACCCTGGGCCTCCTCCACCAGTTTGATGATCTGGGCTAGCGCTGTGTCCTTACCCACCTTGGTGGCTTTAAACCTGAAGGAACCTGTTTTATTTATGGTAGCGCCCACCACCTGGTCGCCTTTAGTTTTTTCTACCGGGATGCTCTCGCCGGTGAGCATGGATTCGTCCACGGCCGAATATCCATCGACTATGATCCCATCTACCGGAATTTTCTGGCCCGGCTTCACCAGCACCTCGTCTCCGGTGCGCACATCTTCTATGGGAACCTCAATCTCCTTGCCGTCTCTTACAACGAGGGCGGTTTTAGCCTGCAGCCCCATGAGGGACTTTATGGCCTCGGAGGTCTTCCCTTTGGCGATGGCTTCGAGCCACTTACCCAGGAGGATGAACACGATAAGGAGACCGGCAGTTTCGTAGTAAAGATTATGGGTCGAATATCCGGGCCTGCCGGCCCAGATGGCGATCAGGATGGCCGTGCTGTAGATCCACGCGGCGCCGGTACCCAGCGCTACCAGGGTATCCATAGTGGCCATTTTCGTCTTGATGACCGAGAGGATACCCCTTGTGTAGAACTGATAGTTGACGATGAGTATGGGAGTGGCCAGGAGGAACTGGATAACAGCCCCCCACCTGTCGGAGATACCGGGTATGGTAATGCCTACCATGGGACCCATGGCAAAGAGCGCCAGGGGAATACCCATGACAACGGAAAAAATGAACTTGAACTTGAGGGTTTTGATCTCCCGTTCCCTCGCCTCCTTCTCCCTGTCCAGTGTCTCACCCGTCTCCTCAACAGGGGTATATCCGGCGTCCCGTATGGTCTGAAAGATCTGCTCCTTTGTAATAACCGAGGGATCGAAATCGATCTTTGCCCTCTCGTTAATAAAGAGCTCCTTGGATTTGATCCCCTTCAGGCTGTTCAGGGCACCTTTCACCGTACCGAGGCAGTGGGGGTTGTCCATGCCGACCACCTTCAGATCAAGGTGCCCGGCAGCGGTCTCCTCTCTCACAAAAGGTGTATACCCCGCTCCCACTATGGTCTTTTCAAGGTCCTGCAGAGAGATCGAGGCAGGGTCAAACCGGACCATCACCGATTCGGCTGCAAAGTTCACGTTGGCCTCTGACACACCGTTGAGCTTGGAAAGCGCCTTTTCGATGGTCGAGGCACAGGAAGCACAGTGCATCCCGGTAATTCCCATCGTGACGGTCTTCGTCGCCGGTTCGGCCTGATCCCCGGCCAGTGGTATCTCACAGGCTTCTGCTGCTTTGTCTCCTGGCTGAGGAATAACGCAAGCCTCGCCCTGGGAATGGATTTCGGATGCATTATCGTCTTGCTCTTCTTCTGCGTGCTGCGTACTGCGTGCTGCGTGCTCGTGAGAAATTTCCGTCCCCAGAAATTTCTCCTTACATCCCGGGCTGCAGAAATAGAATGTCTTCCCGTCCTTTTCCCCCGAGAGGCCTGTCTTTTCATCCACTTCCATATTGCATACGGGATCAATTGCCATTTTCTCTCCTGACTTCAAATTCAGCGGAACTTCGAGAGGATCTCAAGTATTTCATCAACCTTGGCCTTCCTCTCTCCCTGGTCATCCCCTGTTAGAGAATTCCTCACGCACCCTTCCAGGTGGGCTTTAAAAATGTTCTCCTGAACCTTGGCAAGGGCATTTGACGCTGACTTGACCTGGGTCAGGATGTCGACACAGTAGCGCCCCTCCTGGATCATCCTGGTGATGCCCCTGATCTGGCCTTCTATCCGGTTGAGCCTGGGTATCTGTGTCGAATGATCCATAAGCCCTCCGTAATCCGCAATCCGTATAGGATTATACCATACCCCCCTATGGTATGCAAGTGCGGCCGCAGCAACTTCGCCGGGAAAGCTGCCAGGCATCTCCCGCCACCAGGGGCGCCCACCTGCCGGTTCAGTCCATTGGGTTCAGTCCAGGGTCTTGAGAAATTCCAGAAGATCCTGAAGGTCCTGATCGCTCATTTTCCACTTGGGCATGGTAGGGTCGAGCCGCTTGCCGTCCGGCTCCACACCCTCCGTTATGGCCCGCCGGATATCCTCATCGGTGTAAGGCTGCTCTATTTCAGCCGCTTCGCCCCTGGTTTCCCGCGCTCCTGATGCCAGAGCCTTGTACCGGATATCCGGAGGCACCTTCGTTCCCATCATGACAGGGAATCCGCCCCGGCCATCGGCACCGTGGCAATTTACGCAGCTTCCGCCCATTGAATTCAACCAATGCGGACCGTCCCGCGTCCTTAAACGTTTCCCGTCACTGTCCATGCCGAGGTAATATATCCTCTCGCCGCTGGAAGCATAGGAGCCCTTGTCGTAAAGGCCGCCCCCTCCCCAGCCTGTAAAGGAGGTCATACGGGAACCGGCGCCATTAAAAAGCAGGAGACCCGCAAACCCGAGGAGGATCAACCCGACTCCCCACATGAGGGTCCTTTTTGGATCCCCGGACCTCATTTTTCCCCCTCCAGGATTTTCTTCCTTTCCTCGAATTCTTCGGTGTCGATCTCACCCCTGGCGTACCTCTCCCTCAGGATCTGCAGGGGTTCTGAAGGAGCCTCGTAGGGTGAAGAATCCTTTCTGCTTGAAACCAGCCCTGCCGTGAAATGCCGGATGACCAGGACAACGCCCACGATGATAAGGCCCCAGAACAGTATCATAACGATTCCTCCGAATCCTCCACCACCCCACATCCCGTAACCATGATTTCCCCAACCCATCATATGATTCACCTTTCCTTAAGTTGACCGGCTGACTGCCGGTAATTTCTTCGAAAAGGGAGTTCCCTGTTCCCCTCAACTCCTCGTAAAGGTCAAACAAGGGACTGGATAACCCTTTTTAATTTTCCGGTCACCTCTCTGGCGGTGGGTTCCAGGTCGGGGTTGCCCACCGACTCCATGGCCACCAAGGGGTTTAAGGCAGCCACGATGCTTTCCCCGTCCGCTCCTTCCTGGACCACGACGTTACACGGCAGCATGAGCCCGATCTGCTCCTCTGCCTGGAGTGTTTTGTAGGCCAGGGGCGGGTTGCAGGCTCCGAGGATCACGTAGGGCTTGAAATCCACATCCAGCTTCTTTTTAAGGGTCGCCTTGACATCGATCTCGGTGAGAACGCCGAACCCTTCACCAGCAAGAGCCTTTCGAACTTTCTCTACAGCCTGGTCGTAGGGCATGTCCACGGTAGTCTTGAAATAGTATCTCTCTTCAATCATGACTTGCTCCTTCTCTTCTCAGATAAATATAGGCCGCGATAGAGATCGGCGCCAGCACCAGGCTCACCGCCTGACTGGTGAAAAGGGTCACATCAGCCAGGGCAACAGTTCCTCGTGGATCACCGCGAAGGAACTCGATGAAAAAGCGGAATGTGCCGTACAGGATCCCGTAGGTAGCGATGACCTGGCCCTTGAAAGTGGACCTGATTCCAATGAAGATAAGTATAACAGACAAAAAGATGAGGAAGGCCGCCGAGTAGAGTTGGGTGGGGTGAACGGGAACGCCGATAATATCTCTGGCCAGAGAGTTAGGGTCTGAATATATGACGGCCCAGGGCACATCAGTGGGACGACCGTAGCAGGAACCGGCGAAGAAACAGCCCAGGCGGCCCAACGCATGACCAAGGGCAACGCCGGGAGCTACAGTGTCGGCCAGGTGCCACAGATCGAGCTTCTTCACTCTGGCGGTGATAATGAACGCCAGGGCGCCGCCCATGAGCCCTCCGTAGAAGACCAGCCCGCCCTTCCAGACCATGATGATCTCAGCCGGGTTCTGAAGATAATATTTGTGCTCGACTATGATGAAAAGGGCTCTGGCACCCATAAGGGTCCCGATGACAACGGGAAGGGCCAGATCCATGATCGTTTCCGGCTTGCCACCGTCGCGCCGGTACAAATATTCCGACAGCGCGACGGCGGTGAGGATCCCCAAGGCGTACAGGGCGCCGTAAGTGTGGATGGTAAGCGGTCCAAGGTGAATCAATTCAGGATACACTCATTCCTCCAATCTTCGCTAACTTGGCAGCTGACAAATCACCTATTCACCATTCAAAAATGCGCTTTTCCATTCCTGGAAGGTCACGAACGATGATGCGAAAGCTATCGGGGGCCTCCGGAAGGTTAAACGTAACCTCCCCTCCTGCATGATGTCCGCGCATACGGTCCGCCGATACCGGTTTATATTCAGTGTCATTAAATTCAATGTGCATCAACTCCATCATGTCATAGTCACCCAGGTTGGCCGTGTGGGTGTTGGCGAAGAATTTCACCCGGAAAACCCCATTTTCATAGGAATAAGGCTCCAGCTCCATTTTCACACCGCCATCATCCATGGTTCCGGTGGAAAACCTGGGCAGGGATTTGAATTCGTGAGCAGCAGGATCGCTTTTCATACCAGCACCGGGCTGACGATCCTGATGAGAGTCCGTTTCCCTGTCTGCACTGTCCATTCCTTTATCACCGTTTTCACTTCCCGATCCTCCCATCCCGCCCCCGCTGCTCCCGCCGTCCATACCGGACATGGCAGTTGTTGTGAGAACGGTTCCCATAAAGAGACCGATGGATATCCAGGTTAAAAATTTTCCTGTTTTCATGATAGTTGCCTCCGGGGCTTTCCATCCCCTTTTTCATTTATTAAGGGGGACCGGGCGGATCTTTTCACAACAGTTGAAAAGATCCCCCCTGAAATTGTCCCCGATGCGCATTTCTTTTAATGGCCTCCGCCATTACCTCCGTCCTGGTCTCCATCGGTAAACCCCGGGAAGCTGGTCACGATGTTGGTATGGGTCGCCAGATCCAGACCGTTGGTGACGTAAACCTTGTCGGAACCGTGCATGAAAGCAAAGGTGTCCTTCGCGGTGAGTTCGAGAATATATCCCTCATAGGTTTCCCCGATGATCAGGTCCATGGCGTTCAGGGGCCCGTCCAGCCAGTGGAAATGGCTGTATCCGCCGGGCTGGGGAATGTCGTTACGGTCATCGACAAGCCATATGGGATGGTCACCCGTCTGGTGGTAAACAACCGTGGCAGCGGCCGGGACGGCCTTGATCTTCCAGCCCACTGAAACCTCGTTCATGGGATCACCGGCATCGGCGTGCCTCGTTACAGGAACTCCGTCAGGTGTGAGATCCCCGGTGAACTTTACGTAGAGATAGCCGGAAAGACTGCCGTCGGGCATGGGCTTTGTCTGCTGATGCGTGTCGAAGTGGTTCCCGAAAAGGAAATCAAAAGGCGCCTGATGGTCTTTCCAGGGAACACCTTCTGCCATAGCGGAGCTGTTCATCCCGAAAGTGAAGAGAAGTGCTGCAGTAAAAAGAAGTGTTCTGTAATTGAATGGTTTCACAATTTTACCTCCGATAATAAGTGTCAGAAAACCTGGTTTGAGTTCAGTTTGTCCCGTTCTCAGAACTTGAGCCTTTATCTGGTTGGTGGAGATGTGGGTGGATTACAGCAGTCCACCGGTTTGCGCGGATTGCCAGCCACCGAATCCTCTTTGAGTTCCTCGAGGATCCGGGTTACGTTCTCGTTGACCCACTTCCAGAACCCGACTTCCTTGCGTGTTTCCATGGTCAGCCTCCCTTCTAGGTAACGACATGGTTTATGTGAACCGCTAAAAAAAGGATATTCTGTCAGATACGGGGAGGTCTTTCCAAACGGAAGGGGATGGATACGCCGCGCCTGGCAGGAATGTTGACAAGCAGAGGATTTACGCCAGCCAGGAACGGAATACTGAAAGAGGTGAGAATAAAGGCACACATTGTCAAAAGACAAAGGGAACCAGCCCCCGAATGACACGATACATGAAGGACCGCAAAGGCAAAGATCGCCATAACAGCCATTAGGGTAAGGATAATCGTATGTTTTTTTGTCGGGTTGTTCACCCTGCCTCCTGGTCAGATGTGCATACCTTATATTGTAATCATTTTTAATTATCAATCAATGCCACTGTATCATGTAATGGATAAATGACTGAGCCAAAGCACGAAGATATTGATTTTCTCCGCGGTTTTTCCATCTTCGTTCACCGCACTTCGCCGCGACAAGTCACATGGGTGACGGTTGGCGATGACTTAAGCCTATGTCATTGCGAGCCCTGTGCCTTTTCAGTGGGCGCGGCAATCTCGGCTGGAGACCTGGATACATGAGCATTACCCCCACGCTCCCATGCTCCCACGCCGCGTCTCCATGTCCCCGCGTCATATGAATTTCAATCCACCCCGTGTCCCCGTGTCACAGGAATTTCAATCCACCCCGCGTCAGTCGCTTTTCCTTGCCTGGCCGCGACACGCACCCCGCACTGGTTTCCCTCCTTGCCTTAAGATAATTAATCATTAGAATACACACCTGGTTCCCGACAAAACATGTTGGGGTCTCATGGCAAGGCTGTTATCCTGAAAAAAACACCAGGTTCAGCTAAAGCCATTAATTCAAAGCTAAAAGGACCTTACATGGCAAAGCGAAGTACTTTCAAATTTCTCTTTCTGGCTGCATTGACCGCTTTCTGGATATCAAGCGCCCCTCCTGGATTCTATACCGGTGTGGCAAAACTGCAGGCGGCCCCCGTACCGGAAAATGGAGTGATCGTCTACCAGTTTCACAGGCGTTTCCGCTGTGAAGCCTGCTATAAGCTGGAAGCCTCGATCAATGAAGCTATCAAGAACCACTTCCCTGAAGAGCTGGAAGCGGGCAGGCTGGTATTTTCGGTCCTGGATCTTGATGGGGAAGGATCCGGTCAATACGAAAAAAAATATAACTTTTTCTACAACACGGTCATCGTAGTGGATATTGAGAACGGCAAAGAGACCAGGTTCAAGAACCTGGAGGAGGTCTGGTCACTGGTGGAAGATAAAGAGGCCGCCGTTGAATATATAAGATCTGAAATAGCTGAATACCTGTAAATCTTTGCTCACTGTCTTTATATATAACAAAAATTAAAAAATATTTATATTACAGCAGCTTACGGTAACTGCTGAAATTCCAAAATGCTTGAAAACCAGGCAAGACCGCCCAAACTCCTGTCCGCAGGTCCAGACATATTTATTGTTCGGGTTAAATATACCATCTTGGGCTTAAAACCCTGACTATCAG
This sequence comes from bacterium, assembly GCA_029210965.1. Classification (NCBI taxonomy): domain Bacteria; species bacterium. The sequence goes on from JARGFZ010000004.1 coordinate 85,373, forward strand.
GGTTTTGCAGCCAGATCATTTGTATCAGGTAAAACACAATTCAACCTAGGACCCCACTGTTTGTGTACGCCGGTTGCGAACTGTTTTAAGAAATTCAAACCAGATCATATTGGCTATCCCTGCCACCAAACAGACTCCAATGTCCATGGGGTGCATCACCGTAAATTGGAACAGGCCCCGCAAGAAAGGTACATAAAGGACAAGGCTTAAAAAGAGCACCGCCCCGCCAATGACCCACCAAAGGGCTGCATTGGGTCTGCGAAGGGTACCAATAAAGCCTGTTGACCATGTGCGATTGGTGGTGATCAGCGCGAGGTTGGCAAAAACCAGGGAAGTGAAGGTCAGAGCCCTTGCTTCAAGAGGGCCTTGTCCACGATATAAAACGATTACCAGGACAGCTGAAATGATAGCAAGTGTGCCGAATCCCTGCAGGAGACCCCAACCTACGATCTGCCTTCCGAACAAAGGTTTTTGAGAATCTCGCGGGGGACGATCCATTACGTCAGACTCTTCGGCTTCCGCCTCGAAAACGAACGAGCACGCCGGATCGATAATCAGCTCCAGGAAGGCAATATGAACCGGAAAGAGCACCAGCGGCCATTGAAACAAGACCGGAAGCAACGATATGCCGGCAATCGGGACATGGATGGCGAAAATGTAGGCGATGGCTTTGCTCAGGTTGTCGAAGATCCTGCGTCCCTGCCTGACGGCCTGTACTATGGAAGAAAAATCATCGTCCAGAATAACCAGCGCAGAGGCCTCACGGGCAACATCCGTACCCCGTCCGCCCATCGCCACGCCAATATGGGCCGACTTCAGTGCCGGCGCATCATTAACGCCATCCCCGGTCATTGCGACGATCTCGCCGTTGGCCTTCAACGCATTGACCAGGCGCAGCTTTTGTTCGGGTACGACTCGAGCGAACAGATTGACCGAACGGATTCGTTGTCGCAACTGTGCATCGTCCATCTCATTGAGCTGCTGTCCGGTGATGACCTCATCTGCCGGTTTCAAACCGATTTGCATAGCTATGGTCTGTGCTGTTACCGGGTAGTCACCGGTGATCATAACCACCCTTATGCCGGCGTTGTGGCATTCCGCGATGGCCGCCGCAACCGTCGGGCGGACCGGATCTGAGAAACCGATAAGCCCCAGAAATTCGAACTGGAAATCATGCTGCCCGGAAGGCAGGGTCGACTGGGTGAAAACGGCCTTAGCCACCCCCAGAACCCGATATCCTTGTCCGGCCATTTTTTGAACGCGAGCGTCGATTTCGCGAACCTGTTCTTTTTGCATGTGACACAAGTCTGTAATAGTTTCAGGTGCGCCTTTAGCTGCGATCACATGCCCGTCACTATCCGGCGATCCCCAAACCATGGAAAGGCTCAATAGCGCTTTCGACAAAGGATACTCACGCTCCAGAACCCAATTCGCGTGAAGATGTTCGGTGTTTCTCAGAGACTGAATCCCCAGCTTGTTGAGTGCTTTTTCCATTGGGTCAAAAGGATCTGTTCGGCCCGACAGGACCCCGAATTCCACCAGTGTATGGAACTTTTCAGGTAGCTGTCCGCGATCATTGGCTGGCACCTGGAAGAATTCACCATTGGCAAACAACTCGCTGACGGACATCTGGTTAAGGGTTAACGTACCTGTTTTGTCGACGCACAAAACTGTTGTTGCTCCCAATGTTTCCACTGCTGATACGCGTCGAGCCAGAACGTGTCTCTGTGAGATCCGCCAGGCACCCAATGCCAAAAATATTGTCAACACCACGGGAAATTCTTCGGGTAGCAAGGCCATGGCCAAAGTGATGCCGGATAAAACGCCATCCAGCCAGTTCCCTCTGGTAAGTCCGTAAATGATGACCACCAACGTGCTTAAAACCAACCCGAACAATGCAAACCTACGCACCATGCGACGGGTCTCTTTTTGTAAAGGGGTCTGTTCGGTTTCTATGGCTTGTAATGCTTTGCCGATCTTTCCCAGTTCCGTACGGATGCCGGTCGCCTTGACGACAGCCATGCCCTGTCCTTGAAGCACCAGAGAACCGGAATAGACAAACGGCAGACTATCTCCACCGGGAGGACCCATTTCTGCACGCCCATCGCAGACGGATTTGCCCACCGGCAAAGACTCGCCGGTTAAAAGCGATTCATCGGTGAGAAGGTGGGTGTTGTGGATTATCACGGCATCGGCTGGAACCCGATCACCTTCGGTCAGAACCAATGTATCCCCGCGAACCACCTCACGGCCTGAAATGCGCTGCGGCTGACCGTCTCTGATCACAACCGCGCGAGGGCTGGAGAGATCACGCAAGGCTTCCAGCGCCCGTTCAGTTTTGCGCTCCTGGTAAATGGTGATCCCTATAACAACAAAAACAAAAGCCAGAAGTATGAGCGCCCCTTCCAGATCACCCAATACCAGGTAGATCGTCCCACAGCCAACGAGCAACAGGAACATCGGCTCACGTACAACATCCAGTGTAATGGCAAAAATGCTGCGTTTTTTGGACGTTGGCAGTTCATTATAGCCCTCGGTTTTGAGTATTTCTGCAGCCTGCACAGAAGAGAGACCGTCAATTTTATTTTCCTCAAAATCCGTTGTCATTTTTTATCATCTTTTCCAGGAGTGCTTTGTTTTTGAATTGTCATTCGCGGAAATTAAGGGGTCGCATCTTGTTTTTTAAACTTTGTAGTGCTTTGGTGCTCTGATCACGCTATTTATATAAAAAACATTAAAAGCCAGGATACAATCCTGGAAACTCCACTTTTCAACCATAGTGTTCTTTCAATTATTCTACTGCCTGGACCGGCGGTTTGTTGTCGGGAGGCTCTGGTGGTTCGTGGGCCAGTGGGGCACCCGGCACTATTTTAACGGAGTACCTACTGTGTTTCAAGGATTTCGCAGGAATAAGGCGTGGGGGTCAGGGAGGGAGGGAAACAGAAATATATGAGCGACTATCGTAAGGAGTGGAGGTCCTATCGGCGCCGCGCTCGGACCACCCTGGGCGCAGGCTGATACCCCCTGTTATCATTCACCTGTCTGGCATAGGGGGGCGGCTTTGGACAGCACTGGTTTGTGCATGGCTCCTTTCTTTCACCGTTTCAATGGCCTGGCTTTACTTTTTCCGCTGCCCGCGCTGTCAGGAGTGGTTTTTCATCCAATTTCCGACAAATCATCCCTTTACCAGAATCTGTGTTCACTGCAGCCTGCCAAAGTACGCCGATTCGGATCCAGGAGAACCAGGCCCTGGAAACTAGAACAGCTATTGGCAACTTTTTTCAGCAGCCGTGGGGTCAACGGGGTAGACCCCACGATTCTTATCCAATATCCAGTGTCAGTTTGCGGTCACAGATCCTGAACCACTCCATCATGAATGCTACCGTTGGATTGGACCGCCATCTTTCCGCCTGGGCGACGGCCTGCTGAGAGGTCCTGAGGCGGGAGGCCAGAATTTTCTGGGTAAGCCCGGCCTCCTCACGGACCAGCCTCAAAAGGTAGCCGGGGACAGAGCGTTCCGCTGAAGGTAGTTGATCCCAACGCCTCAGGGTCTTCCACTCCAGGAAATTGCGGGGTTTACCCCGGGATAGATTCAGTTCCGGCAGACTGCTCATCTTGCGCCTTTCTTTCCCTCTCGATTCCTTGCCCACTCTTCCAACTCGCTGCCATCCGGTATTTCCCCCTGGTGCTCCCTGAAGAAGTTCTCCAGCCGATCAAAAGGACCCGAAACATCTTCTTCCAGACAGCGGCTTTGGATCCGATCATGATCGAGTTCCGCCACAAGAGCCCGGTAAAGAAGGTAAGCGTTCACACCATCCAATTCAGATTCCCAATGTGACCACGCAGATAACCGATCAACAAGAAGATCCTCAGGACTCACGATGAGGACCCGATGCCCATGAAAGATCCTGTCTTCGGCTTTCTCAGAGGGCGACAGGCTTGTGGAGGGGAACTCGAAGAAGATCCTTCCTTCCTCATGGATCCAGTGCCTGCCGTGCCGGGTGAAACCCACATCCGAAAGAACTTTTCCGACTGCAGCAGGGACCGTACCAACGAGATCCATGTCCCCGGTGACGTAGGCTCCCCCTGTAAACAGCTCTACGGCGCCACCACCCACCAGGACTGGCGGAGTCTCCCTGGCCTGGTAAAGGTTCTGTAGCCACTCAGCGAGAGCCGCAGTCTTCCGGGGGCCGGCAGGTAACAGGAGGATCTTGTTAATCTGCTTGCCTTCCATAAATACAATGTATTTATTGTATTTATGGTTGTCAACACTTATGGGGGTCATCTCAAAAGATATCGCTACGTTCCTGATTGTTGGTGTTCCTACCTGGTGGATCCCGCGGATACTTATCCCTTGTCCCTTATCCCTTTTACCTTGTTGCCTTTTACATGTTACCTGCCTGTCCGCCGCAGCCTCGTGGGAAGGTAGAAGCTCTGACCCCAATGGTTGCCGACCCCACGGTTTGCCACTCCTGTGGGTTTAGAGGTGGTATGCTATATTAGAATAATGAGCGGTGCCAGGCAGCGGGGAAGGGATCCCTACCGCCGAGGCGCCGCCGATCATTTCTACGGAAAGGATTTAGAGCGTGGCCCGACCGAAGAAAACCCGACTTGTCGCCATCTCTAACCGCCTCCCTGTCTCCCTTAGCAGAAAGGGCGACAAGTGGTTGGTAGAGCCCGGTTTAGGCGGCCTTGTGACCGCCATGGCCCCTGTCCTGAGGGACCGGGGAGGGCTCTGGATCGGGTGGCCCGGCATCTCGGAGAAGGTTGATTTCAACAAGGTTCTTGGAGACGCCTCTCTGGCCACCGGATACGATCTCATCCCGGTGGAAATGGACGAGGAAGAGGTCACCAACTATTATGAAGGGTTCTCCAACCAGATAATCTGGCCCCTCTTCCACGATATGCAGTCCCACTGCACCTTCGACCCGGAGTTTTGGTATTTTTACATCCGGGTCAACGCCAAGTTCGCCGACCGGATCCTGAACCACACTTCCGACGAGGACTACATCTGGGTTCACGATTACCACCTCTTCCACGTCGGCAAGTTTCTGCGGGAGCGGGGACGAAGCCACCGGATCGGCTTTTTCCTGCACATTCCCTTCCCCCCCATGGATATCTTCGTCAGGCTCCCCTGGAGGATTGAGATCCTCGAGGCACTGATCGAGTACGACCTGGTTGGGTTCCAGACCTTCCGTGACCGGAAGAACTTCCTCGACTGTCTTCAGCGCTCATACCCCGCCGCCAGGGTCACCGGGCGGGGAACGGTTGTCCAGGTCACTCTCGAGGACCGTGTCGTGCGGGTGGGCTACTTCCCTATCAGCATCGACTACCGGAGCTTTGTCGAGGACACCAACTCCGCGGGGACCGTGCAATGGTACGAGTCCCTCAAGGAGAAGTTCCGTGATCAAAGCGTCATCCTCGGAGTGGATCGCATGGATTTCACCAAGGGTCTCCAGGAACGGCTCGAAGGGTACCGGAACGCCCTGGAGCGCTATCCGGATCTGAGGGAAAAAGTGACCCTCACCCAGGTCCTGGTCCCGAGCCGCCACTCCCTGACCAGCTACCAGATCCTCAAGGCGCGCATCGACAGGCTCATCGGAGAGATCAACGGCCAGTTCGCAACCCTGGGATGGGACCCGATCCATTACCACTACCGCAGCCTCGGCCACGACGAACTGCTGGCCCTGTACCACATCGCCGACATCGCCCTGGTCACCCCTTTGAAAGACGGGATGAACCTGGTGGCCAAGGAGTACTGCGCCTGCAGCCTTCAGAACAACGGAGTCCTCATCCTCAGCGAGTTTGCCGGCGCGGCGGCTGAGCTTCACAGCGGTGCGCTGCTGGTCAATCCTCACGACTACGAGGGGATCGCCGACGCGCTTTACTACGCATTCACTATAGACTACGACGAGAAACAGACCCGGATGAAAAAAATGCGCAAGATTATCCGCCGCAGGGATATCTTTTGGTGGGTCGACTCTTTCCTGCAGGCCGCCTTCGCCCGGAACCTCAACGACTTTCTGCCGGTAAAAGAAGAGTACGTTCCGGGGATCAGCGGCGAGGACTTCGCCAGCATGCTCGAAGAGTAGTCCCGCGGCTGGACCCATCCAGCAGGACCGACAGGGAGATAGTGTCAAATGATCCAGGGAAAAGATCGACCCGAAAAAACATCCGATGAAAGCTTCAGGGTGGTCGACTGCGCCCCTGTCTTCATCGCTACGGGTATTCGTGCCTTCACCCTCCGGGAACTGATCGAAAGCCTGCGCGTCGTCCACCTCGGGAGCCTCCAGCACCACTTCTGGGGACGGCTGCTCAGCCCGGTGATGGAGGAACCGGAGTATAGCAACGATTTCGCCGCCTGGGCGGGGCGGGAGTTGAGCGACAAGGTGCTCGCAGAGCGGCTCAGTGTCATTTACCCCACCGATTACACCGAGGTCGAGGCGCTTCAACAGGGGATCATCGACATCATCGAGGAACGCCTTGACGAGGATATATTATCCCACACCGCCACAGCCCGGCAGCCCTTCCACTTCCTCCGCTCTCAGCTGGTGGTTTTCGATACCGGAATAAGGATCGGAGACCCTTCCGAACTGGCCGATACAGTCAAAGGAATGTCGGATGGGAGCATCTTTTACCATTTCATCGAGGCCCGCAGGCGGACCGGGGAGCGCTGCGACGACTTCTCTGCCTGGCTCGAGTCGAAAGCCGCTGATCATCATCAGCTCTGCGTGGATCTGACAGCTATCGATCCCTACTTCTCCTCCCTCATCCAGATCCGCGACCGCCTCGAAAATCTTTTCAGACAGGGCTGCGCGCAGTTCTGACGGCACTGCAGCCTTTAAACCTGATCCTGACACTACGGAGGTTACAACTTGGCACAACTTCTCGATAGATACGAAGAAATAGCCGGAAAGGGTGTCATCAGACAGCTTCGCCTTCTGGCCCGCGAGCTTGAGGGTGTCCGGGTCGTCCACGTCAACTCCACCAAGGAGGGCGGAGGTGTGGCTGAGATCCTCCACAAGATGATCCCCCTCAAGCAGGACCTGGGCATCGACGCCAAATGGGAGACCATCACCGGTGATGCAGCCTTCTACCAGTGCACCAAGGGGATGCACAACACTTTGCAGGGAGAAAAGTCGATCATAACGGAGGAGCTTCTCAACGTTTACGAGGAAACCAACCGGAAATTCGCCGACCAGATGCACGAAACCCTGGCAGAGGCCGATGTCGTTTTCATCCACGATCCCCAGCCCGCCGCCGCCATCAAGCACATCCACCAACGGAAGGGGCGCTGGGTCTGGCGGTGCCACATCGACATCAGCCGGCCCCAACGTGCGGTCTGGAATTATCTCAGGAAGCATGTGGTCGCCTACGATTCGAGCATCTTTTCCATGCAGAGGTTTTCGCAGAGACTGCCCCACATCCAGTACCTCATACCTCCCAGCATCGATCCTTTAAGCGAAAAAAACATGGACCTGTCCGCCCAGGAAATTCTGGAAGAGATCGCACCCTTTAACCTGACCCCGGACATTCCCCTGCTCCTCCAGGTATCCAGATTCGACCGGTTCAAGGACCCCATAGGGGTCATTGAGGCCTACAAGATGGTCAGGAAACTCACACCGGTGCAGCTTGTCCTGGCAGGGGGAGGCGCCAGCGATGATCCCGAGGGGGAAGCTGTTCTCGAAGAGGTGCGGCGGGCCGCCGGGGAGGACCCCGATATCCACGTCCTCCAGCTACCCAACGATGCTCACCAAACGATCAACGCCCTTCAGCGGCGGGCCGACATCATCATCCAGAAGTCGATCAAGGAGGGGTTCGGGCTCACCGTGACCGAAGGGATGTGGAAGGGCAAACCGGTCATCGGCGGCGAGGTGGGCGGTATCGGGCTGCAGGTCATGGACCATCACACCGGGTTCCTGGTCAACTCCCCGGAAGGCGCGGCCCTGAGGATCCGATACCTTCTGCACCGGCCCGACGTGCGGCTTCAGATGGGAAACCAGGCCGGGAAGTTTGTGCGGGACAACTTCCTCATTACCCGCCACCTCCGAGACTACCTCGCCATGATGGTCAGCCTCCTCAAAGGTAAGGAGCAAGACCCCTACCTGGAGATCCATGTCTCATAGGCCACTCCCGCCACCTGACGAAAAGTTCTGGAAGCATATCGAAGCCACCCCGAACAAGGTGTTGTTTCTCGACTACGACGGCACCCTGGCCCCCTTCAGGGAGAACCGTCACGAGGCGATCCCCTACCCTGGGGTCCGGGAGGTCCTCGAAAAGATCCTTGAGTCCGGGGGGTGCCGGGTAGTTCTCATCAGCGGTCGTTGGACAAAGGATCTGCCGCCTCTCCTGGGGTTGAAAATACTTCCCGAGATCTGGGGATCCCACGGTCTCGAGCGGCTTTTCCCCAACGGCAAATATGAAGTAGCTGCCCTGAGTGACGAGGAGGTCCGGGGACTGGCTGAGGCGGACAAACTGGTCATTGCAAACGGTCATGCCCATCACAGCGAGCAGAAACCAGGCTGTTTCGCCCTGCACTGGAGAGGCCTGGATGAAAATGACCGTGTCCGGTTGATCAGCCGCGTTGAGGAGAAACTGGCCTCTCTTGCGCGGGAAACAGGGCTGGTCCTCAAGGAGTTCGACGGAGGCCTGGAGCTGCGCGCACCAGCCCGAAACAAGGGTGACGCTGTCCGCACCGTCCTTTCAGAGGAGAGCCCCGAGGCGGTGGGTGCCTACCTGGGGGACGACCTGACCGATGAGGACGCCTTTGAGGCACTTCAAGGCAGGGGACTGGGTATCCTGGTACGCAAGCAGTGGCGGCCAACCGCAGCAGCAGCCTGGCTGAAGCCGCCCGGGGAACTCATACGGTTCCTTGAACGGTGGGCTGAAGTGTGCACCGGCAAGGGGCCCTGGAGTCAGACAAAAAATATCTGATACAGCCAAATTTCCCCATTCGACGCGCTTCTTTTGTGTCGCAAGATCACCCCAAGGCGTAACTCCTTTCGACAAACTCCCCTCGACAGGCCCCCTCGACAGGCTCGGGGCAGGCGGGGCAGACAAGGCAGGCAGGGCGGGCAGCCTGACCCCAATGGTCTATCGAGGTTGCGGAAACGATGAACGTCGAGGAGCTGGGAAACCTTGGACTGACGGATCCCGAAGAGGATGCCATCGTCACCTTCATGAAAACCCTTACCGACGGTTTTGGCTGCGAGTAGGTTCACAATAAACACCACTGCGGCGCGCCCCGAAAAAGGGGCGCGCTTTTTCTGGCGAAATTTTCCAGAAATACCCATCAACTTTACTGGCACATGCTCCCATCAGCGGTATACTTGTAGTTAGCTTTTGGGGTGTGTGTGGAGCATGCAGTGCGAAGTTTACGAACCGACTTGAAAATAAGATCTATCCGGCAGGGCCCGGCCTCTTTTGAGGTAAGGGCTTGCCGTTCAGGGGAGTGAGGGGGGATCATGAACCGTGCGCGAACTCCTCATACTTCTGTTCTTTCCTGGCCGTCCCATATCCTGACAAGGCGACCTGGACCATCTTCCCAGCTGCCTTCGGCAGCCTCTCAAGGAAAAGAGATCAGCCGTTTACCGGCCTGGAATCATTTTCACCCATGCTCAAGGCAAAGTCATTTCCAGCCGGATCCCAAAGTTATTCCGTAACGAGAAAGGAGAACGTCATGAAACACAGGCAAGCCATAATTATCCTTGCCGCAGTCCTGATCGTCCTGGTATCGGCGGCGGCTGTGGTCCCTTCCGAAGCCGGTGACCCGAAGGGGAACGCCTTCGGCTGGAACAACACGCAGGGGCACAGTGTCCAGTTAGGACCGCGCCCCTTCTTCCTCGTCCAGGACATGGACGAGGGTCCCCTGAAGGAGACCCTTAAGCAGTGCACCGAAGGGCCTTTCAAGAGAACGGACTTTTCCATCGGCCACCGTGGGGCCGCCCTGCAGTTCCCGGAGCACACCCGCGAATCCTATGTAGCCGCCGCCCGCATGGGAGCCGGCATCGTGGAGTGCGACGTCACCTTCACCAAGGACCGTGAACTGGTGTGCCGCCATTCCCAGTGCGACCTGCACACGACCACCAACATCCTGGCCACGGATCTGGCAGACAAGTGCAGCGTACCCTTTACGCCCTCCGATGGCACCATACCGGCCAAGGTCATGTGCTGTACCTCCGACCTGACCCTGGCGGAATTCAAAAGTTTAAAGGGCAAAATGGACGCTGGTAACCCCTGGGGCACGACCGTGGAAGAGTACATGGACGCCACCCCGAACTACCGTACCGACCTGTACTCAACGGACGGCACGCTCATGACCCATGCGGAGAGCATCGAACTGTTCAGTAGTCTTGGCGTGAAATTCACGCCGGAGTTAAAGTCTCCCGGCGTCGCCATGCCCTACGAGGGCGACTACACCCAGGAGGAGTACGCCCAGCAGATGATCGACGAGTACAAGGATGCAGGGGTGTCGCCGAAGAAGGTCTTCGCCCAGTCCTTTAACCTCTTTGACGTGGAATACTGGCTTGCTGCAGAGCCCAAATTCGGGAAGCAGGCGGTTTTCCTCGACGGCCGCTACGGCGACCCCGCATTTGACCAGACCGACCCCACCACCTGGGACCCCTCCATGGACGAGCTCGTGGACATGGGCGTGAAGATCATCGCCCCCCCCATGAACATCCTGCTGAACCTTGACGGGGACGACCAGATCGTTCCCTCGGTGTACGCCATGTACGCCAGGGACGCCGGGCTCGACATCATCACATGGACCCTGGAGCGATCAGGGTTCCTGAAAACTGGAGGCGGATTTTACTACAATTCCATAACCGACGTCATTGACAACGACGGGGACATGTTCACGGCCCTCGACGTGCTTGCCAAGGACGTGGGTATCATCGGCATCTTCTCCGACTGGCCCGCTACTGTGACCTTCTACGCCAACTGCATGGGCCTTTAAAACGAAATCCGGGGCGGGGCGGTCAGCGCCCCGCCTCTCTTGATGAACCTGGCATATTTTCATTGGGGTCTGACCTTAAGATCCCTGGAGAATGGTTTAACACCTGAGGGGGTTTTAAGGTCCCAGGGGGGTGAGAATGGAGCATTTAAGGAAAGGGAAAACGACGCTTTTCCCTTTCCGAGGAGCAAAAAGCCCATTAGGGACTTTTTGCGACCCTGTCAACGTTGGACCTGATCCCATTCACTCACAATTCCCGACCTTCCGCAGAGCGAGTCCCGAGCAGCTTCTCTTGCACAGTCATAAGGTGATCGTGCATGGCCTGGTACGCTCCCTCTTGATCACGTTCACTGATAGCGCGCACCAGGGCCTCATGCTGCACGAAACTTTTGTGATCGGCAGGCGGGTGGTCCGGTTTATCGCGCAGGCGGCCCCAGACGATGGCCCGGCGTATAGCATTTAACTGGTCAAACAGAGCCAACAGGACCGTATTTCCCGTGGCTTCGGCTACCGTACGGTGAAGTCGGTTGTCGGCGTTTTCATATTGTCGCCATGTTTTGGCCTCGCGTTGGATACGGGTACAGCTGCGCATTTCTGCAAGATGAGCCCCGGTCGCATGGACAGTGGCTTCACGTGCCAGCATCGACTCTATCAACAAACGCGCCTCCATGACTTCCAGTGGATTCGATCCTTCCGCAATGGTAGAGATCGACAAAGATTTTTCAACGGAACGAGTTCCGATGAAGGTCCCTTTACCGACCTGCCGCCAAAGTTCACCATCTTGTTCGAGCGTCGCCAGAGCTTTGCGCAATACACCTCGTGAAACACCCAGCAGTGCGCATAGCTCACGCTCAGGCGGCAAGCGGCCGTCGGATGGTAAATCTGACTGCGCGAGCCAGGCTTTCAGTTGCGTTAATGCGCTCTCTACACTGCCCTTCATGATCTCATACCTCCGCTATTCAATAAGGATAAACCATTATCACATATTAAACCAATCTGTAAAAATTTTTTAACCAATCATTTAAAATCCTAAAACCAATTTACAATTGGTTGAAAGTTAGGTAATATCGCTCTCCCTGGATATTTCTACCTGACAAGTAGGGAATCAAAACCGGGCATTCAGGAACCTTTATTATATATTAGGACTCATTCGCCGGCTGAAGGTCTAATGTCGGACATTCGCAGGTCTGACAAAACCGGGAGATATCGATCGGCCATGGTGAAAAACCGAAAACAAGGAGGAGGTAAATGATGAGACTTTTTTCCAAAAAATTTGGTGTGGTGTTTGCGTCACTTTTACTGGTGGTGGCGATATTCGCCGGTAACGCATATGCCGGAATGATACGCATTGCATTAGCCGAAACACCATCCGATGAAGTCGCCGCGTTCTTCCTCGCGCTTGACCGAGCCAAGGCTATGGGGCTTGACTACGAGTGGACGGCTTTCGCCGACGAGGAGTTGGCTATTCAGGCGGTCCTGGGCGGCCAGATGGATATCGGTTTCGGTACGCCTTATGCGGCAATGCAGAGATCCAAGGCTCCCGTTCGGATCATCTTTCAGCTGTCCAAGTTGAAGTTTTTCCCGGTGTCGTCGAAGAAATACTCGTCACTGAAGGATCTGAACGGTGCGCCGATCATGCTGCATTCGCGCGGCGGCGGCACTGACTCCATCGCCAATGTGATCGAAGACCGCGCGGGTATCAAGTTCGGCCAGCGCTCCTATGTACCCGGCTCACAGAACCGGATCGTGGCGCTGATGGCAGGCCAGACAGACCTGACCATCGTCGACCTCGGAAACAAGAACAAGCTCGTCGAGCAGACGGGTGATAAATTCAACGTGCTTCCGATGTTTGAAGTCGATGCCAGCGATGAGGCCCTGTTTGCCAATATCAACTGGATCAAAGCCAACGCCAATGACGTGGATATCTTTGTCAAGGCTCTTTTAAGCGTTTACCAGGATATGCAAAAGGACCCCACCATCATTCGACGTGAAACCAACCCCAACGGTCCCATCGGACAACTGCCGAAAGAAGTTCTCGCCGGGATGGACGGATTTTATGCCGATGCCATCGCGGGTGGCCTGTACGATCCTAACGGTGGTGGCAAAAAGGCCGCCCTGGCTGATATGGATTGGTATTCGAGGGCAGGGCAGCTTACCGGTGACCCGGCCAGTTTGAAGGTTGAAGATTTCTGGTACATGGACCCGCTGATTCGGGCAATGAAGTAACCTTCCGTCGTGCTGCCGGTGGTGGAGGAACCTTCTCCACTGCCGGCAGCGCCTTTATTTTTCTATCCCGCTGCTTGTAAACTTTTACTATTCCGTCCCAGGTAAACAACTTATGATGCGCTATCGCTCCTACCTTTTAACATTCCTTTCGGCTTGCATCGTGCTTGGTTCATGGGAAATCGCCGGGAGCATTCCGGTGAGTTATGCCTTCCCGACATTCCATGAAACGATAGCCGCCTTCTGGACACTCCTGAAGAACGGCACAATGTTTGTGGCTTATTTTGAAACCCTCAAGCCCCTTATCGTAGGTGTTTTGATCTCCTCTTTCGTGGGTGTCGGGATCGGTTTGGCGATAGGCCTCAGCCGCATGTCCGACTGGCTGCTTTCACCGATCTTTGTCGTTATGCAGACGGCGCCCCTGGCAGCGCTCATCCCTCTTCTGGTCATGATCTATGGTATCGGTCTGACATCGAAGGTGGCCGTGGTTATTATCATGGCGATGCCGGTTATCGTCCTCAACACCGGTGGTGCCGTTCGCAATACGCCTGTATCAATTATTGAAATGGCCCAGGCATTCCTGGGGACGAGACGAGACATTATTTTTAAGATCATACTTCCCGCCGCGTCACCCATTATATTTGCCGGATTGCGCCTCGGCGTGTCGGCAGGATTTATCGGTGCCATACTGGCCGAGCTGAAAATCACCCCCACCGGCGTCGGCGACATTATCACCTACAGCCGTTCCATTGCCGACTATCCCAGCATGTATGCCGCGATCATGTCGATTATCCTTCTGGCCGTGGTTTTCCTGAACGTTTTGGAACGAGTTGAGAATTTTCTCTTCAAAGGCGCAAAGCACGTTTATGCCTCTGAGTAACAAGGACCGGCAACAGGTAAGTAATGAAAGGTAACAAGTAAGTGATGAGCCATAATACAAATGATAACGATCATGCGGTGACGGTCCGTGATGTCTACAAGAGCTACGGCGATGTCATGGCCTTGAGGGACCTGTCCCTCGACTTTCCCCGGGGACAACTCACATCACTCCTTGGCCCCTCCGGGTGCGGCAAGACGACCTTGTTGAAGATCATAGCCGGACTTTTGTCTGCTGACAGCGGTGAGATCACGGTCAATGGTCACCCCGTTACCGGCCCGGGGCCCGATCGCGCCTTTGTGTTTCAGGATTTTGCCCTGTTACCCTGGGCCACTGTATTGCGCAATGTCGCATTCGGACTGGAGCTGCGTGGTGTTGCCAAATCAGAACGCGAGGCGATCGCCGAAAAATATATCACCGATGTCGGTTTGAAAGGGTTTGAGAACAAGCATCCCCATCAATTGTCGGGCGGCATGCGCCAACGGGTGGGTCTCGCCCGGGCCCTGAGCGTCGATGCGCAGGTTTTGCTGATGGATGAGCCGTTCGCGGCCGTGGATGAGCAGACCCGGCGCAAATTCCAGGAAGACCTCCTTAACCTGGTCAAGCATGAGAACAAGACGTTCATCTTTGTCACCCATTCCATCGAGGAAGCTGTCTATGTCTCAGACCAGGTCGCCATTTTATTACCTCGCCCGAGCCGCGTTTCGGAAATCATCAGGCCGGAGGGGTTCAGGCACAAGGATGCCGATAGCATCCGGCGGGATTCGGAGTATCTCGACATCGTCGACCGCATATGGGCTTCCCTTCGCACCTACGTGGAATAAGGCAATCCAATGAAAATTTCAGGTTACCAGCTACCCTCGATAACGTCGTTGATCCTGTGGGGGATCCTGTGGGAAATCGTCGGCCGACTTGAATTGACTTTCTTTCTCCCGCCGCTGTCAGCTATCTTTTCGACATTGATGGAGATCGGCACGACACCGGTGTTTTTAAAAGCGCTTACCGAAACCGGATACGCTTTCTTTGCCGGGACTTTCCTGGCCATCGTAATTGGCGTTCCGGTTGGCATCCTGATGGGGAAGAGTCGTCTCATCGACGAGCTGCTGCTGCCGTGGGTGAATATGTTTCTCAGTGCACCCCTGACCGCATTGGTGCCCGTGATGATGGTGCTATTCGGATTTGGTATGAAAGCCATTATCTTAACGACGACGATGTTTGCGATCTGGATCATCGTCCTGAACTCACGTGCCGGTGTCATGCACATTAACCGGTCGCTGATAGAAATGGCGCATTCCTTTGGAGCCACTCCAAAGGATGCTTTTGTAAAAGTTTATTTTTGGGCGGCGCTTCCCGAGATCTTAAGCGGCGTACGTATCGGATTTATCCGTGGGGTAAAGGGCGTCATCATCGGTCAACTACTGATCTCCATTGTCGGGTTTGGTGCGCTGTTTGAGCTCTATTCAGGGCAGTTCCTGATGAAACACTTCTGGGCGGTGTTGATCGTTCTGTTCAGCATCTCTTTTACTATTGCCGAGTTTCTCTCCCACCTGGAGAGAAAGGTGGCGTATTACGCCGCACAGCGTTAAACATTCAGGAACCTGTGAAGTCGTGAGAGTTCCTTAACATTAACGAACAACGATCTAACTCAAAAATTGGAGGTCTATAATGACCAGGTACGTCATCGAACCGCCAGCGACGACAAGTCTGCCCATCCGTGGTTCCGACGAACGGTTTCCCGTTCGCCGTGTTTACTGTGTCGGCCGCAACTATGCCGCCCATACCATCGAAATGGGTGGTGACCCTGACCGGCAAGTTCCGTTCTTTTTCCAGAAAAACCCCGACAACCTTCTGACTGATGGGGCTGATTTTCCCTATCCGGGCATGTCCAGCGATGTCCACCATGAGATCGAAATGATCGTTGCCCTCCATAAGGGCGGCTATAACATCCCGATCGAGACGGCACTGGACCATGTCTGGGGATATGGCGTCAGCCTTGATATGACGCGACGTGACCTGCAGGCCGATTGCAAGGAAAAAAGGCACCCGTGGGAGATCGGCAAGGCCTTTGATCATTCCGCCCCGGCCTCTGAACTTGTGCCTGCCAGTGAAATAGGGCACCCGACGGACGGCGCCATCTGGCTGAAGATAAACGGCGAAATGCGTCAGCAAGGTGATCTGAACCACATGATCTGGAAGGTTCCCGAGATGATCTCCTACCTGTCCGGCCTGTTCACCCTTGCACCCGGAGACCTGATCCAGTCCGGTACTCCCTCCGGTGTCGGCCCTGTCAAGCGGGGAGATCAACTGGTAGGACATGTCGATGGCCTGACCGACCTGCAGTGCAAGGTCGTCTGACCAGGTTGAAGGAAAAGCTAAGTGGCAAGTGGAAGGTGGAAAGAGATCGCCTTCCACTTTTTATTTCTCGTCCGACGAAGCTTTACGCGAAGGCGGATATACTTTCCACCAGTCTTCCCGGTATTTAGCCTTCCCCGGGAAGATGTGCCTCATCCCTCCCCTCGGGTCCTCTGGAGAATCTGGGCTTTGACCCCACAGTTTACCGCTCAGGATCTTCCACTTTATCCTTTATCCTTTAACCTTTATCCTGTAGTTCCATTAACCCGGGGAGAGAAAATGATGAACATGAAAAGCGCGGGACTTTCCATTAAGGCGGTCGTCGAGGATCTTGCTCCCGGTGGGACGCTCAGAGCAGCTATTAACTTCGGCAACGCCGTATTGGTCCAGCCCAGTCCCGCCACCGGCGAACCCAGGGGCGTGTCGGTGGAGCTTGCCAAAGAGCTTGCCTCCCGCCTGGGCCTCCCCCTCGAATATGTGACCTACGAGTCCGCGGGAAAGGTTTCTGAGGCTCTGAAGAACGACGAATGGGACATCGCTTTTCTGGCCATCGACCCCAAACGCGCCCTTAAGATCGCCTTTACGGAGCCATACGTTGTCATAGAGGGCAGCTACATGGTGCCGCGCAATTCGCCCTATCAGAAAAATGAGGATTTCGACCAGCCGGGCGTTCGCATAGCCGTCGGCGCCAACGCCGCTTATGACCTTTACCTGTCCAGAACCTTGCAGCACGCCCAGCTCGTCCGTGTTCCGACGACACCCGGAGCCGTGGACCTCTTCCTCGAGAAAAAGCTGGAAGCTGCCGCCGGTGTGAGATACGGCCTGCAGCAGTTCGCCGAATCCAATCGTGAGGTCCGTTTGATCGATGGCCATTTCATGCTGATCAGGCAGGCCGTGGGCGTTCCCATAGGTCGAGGGATCGGCAGGCAGTATCTGGACCTTTTTATCGACGAAATGATAACCAGCGGCTTTATCAAGGAGAAACTGGTGGAAAATGGGCAGCCGGAGGTTACCGTCGCGCCCGCACCCTCGAGGGGCGTTTCTGGAAATGGTTGAACCACAAGGAAACCTGGGGTCTTACTTTTTAACCTTCTGCCGTATGACACCAGGGAGCAAATGCTCCATTTCCGGACTTGACAAGGGCGCGTGGAACTATTATAGTTCGAAATATGTCGAATATTACCAATAAACAGATCGACGATCTCGCGGAGAAGTTCAAGGCCCTCTCCAACCCCAACAGGTTGAGGATCTTCCTGCGCCTTTACGATCTTTGCTGCCGCCCGGTTCCCACGGAGTTACTGGAAAAGGACCTTGACGATCCGAATTACGCCTGCGTCGGGGAAGTGGGAAAAGCCCTCGGCATCGTCCCCTCTACCATCTCCCACCACATCAAGGAGCTTCGAAGAGCGGGGTTGATCAAGGTGGAGCGCAACGGCCAGAGGATCCAATGCCGCGTCGACGAAGAGACCCTGGCAGGTCTCAGGATTTTCTTTGTTCCGGAAAAGTAAAGCGGCGGAGCTTTTTTTTAACCACTATTTCGATATTTTTAGAATTATAGAAGCAATATGAAAGGGAGGTACGGTCATGGGAAAGGGAAAGGCAGAAAACAGCAAGGAATCCATCAGGCAGCACGTGAGTGAGCGCTACGGTAAGATCGCCCAGGGAAGCGGCACGTGCTGCACCCCGGACGTCTCGTGCTGTGGCGACGGCACCGTGACAGGGACAAGCGGGACTGCACCTGAGGGGATCTCCGAAATCATGGGATATGCGACCCATGAGCTCTCCCGGCTTCCTGAAGGAGCCGACATGGGCCTTGGGTGCGGCAACCCGGTGGCCATCGCCTCCCTCCAGGAGGGGCAGACCGTCCTCGACCTTGGCAGTGGTGGCGGCATCGATTGTTTTCTGGCCGCGAAGAAGGTGGGGAAGACAGGACGCGTCATCGGTGTGGATATGACCCCCGACATGGTATCAAAGGCCAGGGCAAACGCTGAAAAGATGGGAGCGGGGAACGTGGAGTTCAGGCTCGGAGAGATCGAGCATCTGCCCGTGGCCGATGGATCGGTTGATGTCATCATGTCCAACTGCGTTATCAACCTCTCACCGGAAAAGGAGGCCGTATTCCGGGAAGCGCACCGTGTCCTGAAGGCGGGGGGACGCCTGGCCATCTCCGACATCCTCACGGTTAGTGACCTGCCGGAGGAACTAAGGAGCGATCTGGAACTCATCGGTGCATGCATCGGAGGCGCGTCAACGGTTGACGAGACGAGGCATTTGCTCGAAGAGGCCGGTTTCGAGGATGTGACGATCACTCCCACGGACCGGAGCCGGACACTCGTTGAAAGGTGGGGCTCAAAAATGGCCGTCGCTGACGCGGTGATCTCGGCGACTATTGAGGCGGTGAAGAGGGTGTAAAAGTCTGGGGTCCTGGGTCTAGGGTCTAGGGTCTTGGGTCCCCATGAATGAACAACCCCTTGATCTCTTCGTTGAGCACCTTTCCCATGGTGTTTCTGGGCAGTTCCCGAAGGAAAAGGATATCCTTGGGGCATTTCCAGTCGTGGAGATGCTGCTTGCAATAAGCCCGGATCTCATCTTCACTCAGCTTCCCTCCCTC
Source organism: bacterium (assembly GCA_029210965.1). Taxonomy (NCBI): domain Bacteria; species bacterium. The sequence continues at coordinate 104,390 of JARGFZ010000004.1, forward strand.
GCTGACGACCACCGCTACGACGACTTTTTCGCCCCACTGCTCATCAGGCACACCCACGACGGCGGACTCCGCGACACCTTCAAGTTTGTTGATGATCCCCTGGATCTCCCTGGGTGAGATGTTCTCACCGCCGGAGATGATAATGTGCTTCAGGCGGTCAGTGATATAAAAGTACCCGTCCTCGTCCACCTTCCCCAGGTCCCCCGAACGGAACCAGCCGTCCACAAACGCCTCGGCTGTCTCCCCGGGCTTGCGCCAGTACCCGGGTGTAATGGACGGCCCCATGAGCCACAGCTCACCTTCCTGGCCCTGATCCGCATCCCGGAAGGTCTCCGGATCCACGATCCTCGCTTTGAGCCCGGGGAGGGGCAGACCGATGGAACCCGGCTTTTTAACTCCCCGGTACGGGTTGGAAAAGTTCATTCCCGTCTCAGACATACCCTCCCGCTCCACAGGTTCTCTGCCGAATGTGCGCTTGATCCTTTTAAAGTCGTTTACGGGAAGGGGCGCGGAACCCGATGTCCAGAGCCGGACATGCTCAAAATCGAGTTTATCGTCTCCGATCCAGTCCATCAGCTTGACATACATCTGGGGAACCGCCATGAACACGGAACAGGCACGACCTTCCTCTTTCCTTGCGAGGTGATCCACGACACCACCGGCCGAGAACCTGTCCGGCATGATCACCCGGGACCCGGTCATGAAGGCCGCGTGCAGGGCAAAGCAAAGGCCGTGAACATGGAAGAGGGGTAGAGCGTGGCACAGGACGTCCGATGCGTTGATCTCCCATATATCAATAATGTTCCGGGCGTCGTGGACCAAGTTACCGTGGGTCAGGACAGCTCCCTTGGGCATGCCGGTAGTTCCCGATGTGTAGATGATGAGCGCGGGATCCTCCGGCAGGAGGGCAATTCCGGGATCCTTTTCAGAGGCAGTTCTGAACAGATCCAGTTCCTGGTACGGCCTTTCGGTATCGACGGCCAGTGTCCGCGCCTTAGGATCGACAGTCCTGACCGTGGCCTCCTGAAAGGTTCCGCACAGGACCAGGCCAGCGTCAGAGTCCTGCAGCAGATAGTCCATCTCCGAATCCTTAAAGCCCGGGTTCAGGGGGACCGCGATGGCGCCCATCTTCAGCAGTGCAAGATACGCTGCGAGGAAAATGAGTGATTTGTCGAGGTAGAGGATGACCCGGTCACCGGGAGCGATACCCATGCCCAGGAAACTGTTGGCGATCCGGTTGGAATCCTCTTCGAGATCCCGGAAGGAAACTTCCGTTTCCAGTGTATCACCCCTGTAGAAACTGATCGCCTTATTCTCGCCCTGGTCGGAAAAGCTCCTCCCGAAGCACCGGTTCAGAGTCTCAAATGCCATGTTTCTCTCCCGTCGAGTGAAGCCTTCAGCTTTGCGTCCTGTTCGCCAGCCACAAAGCCCGGTCATCCTGGGAACGCATCTTACCTTTCAAGGTTCCTGCTTTCCCCAAAAACAGAACCTGTAACCCTGTGATGCGATCTCATGATTGGCCGGGACTTTTGAAAACGACCTGCTTTTAACCTTTGACTTTAAACCCTATGTCAAAAACCTGGTGGCAGGAAGGGCAAATGAAAAGCCACTTCATGGAATCATCTCCATTCTTGAACATGCTATGGAAACCGTCCTTGTAACCACACTCGGAACAGACTTTAAATTCCACACCAGCGTCCACCTGATGTATTTTGTAATCCATATGCCTGGCCTCCAGATGCGCTTTAATAAGATCAAAAAAGAGCTCAAAACTTCTTCATGCGCGCCCGAATCCGGAAGAAGATCCACAGGCCTGAGGACGCAATCCATATCAGACCCAGTCCGAGCAGTGCGTGGTAGAGTGCTCCAAGCTTCCCTCTACCGTAGTGCACACCGACAGCCACCCAATCCCGGAATTGCACCAGTGGAGACGCTTCCGGCAGGAGCCGGCCAGCCATTGTGTGAAGCCCGGCCAGCCATTCGAAACTCAGGAAAAAACCACTTAAGGCCTGGATTAATACCAGGGGGGCGATACATGCCCCGATATTACGATGCCACTTCCGCAGCGTGGGTTCTTTCATGGGCTTTTATCCTTTCGCTCTTCGCGTTATCTGAAGGATTAACGGGGCCAGACCTGGAAACTGTCAATTCCTGACGTTCCTGAGCCTATTGCAAAATTCCCGCCCTGCCCCCAATAATTCAATGCCGCCCTGGCACCTTGGTTCCCTGAGAGCTAAACTTAAGTTTGACAATGACAAACGGCTGCCCTAATCTTAAATTAACAAACACTGTTCTATTAGGCTCGTTTGCCAATCTTCCTTAAATATGCCAAACCGCAGCAAATAGATCATGGGGCTGTTCTGTATAACCTGGTCGGAGGTTTTTAAAAGTTGTTTTAAAATAGACTAAACTTGATAGAGTCGCAAAAAGTTCAATCCGGAACTTTTCGCTCCAAGGAAAGGGAAAAGCGTCGTTTTCCCTTTCCTTGCAAATCAATGACTTACGGAGTGAGTCATTGATTTGGGCGCCCCGCGCGGGGCGCATTGATGACTTTTTGCGAAGTCATCAAACTTGGATCCCTGGACCGGACCCCACCTCACCGGAGGTTGCCAGAGAACCGCATGGATTATTTTACGGGAGGTTTTGTTTATGGTGGGTCCAAACTTCCCAAGCATATTTAAAGGAGGATACAAAGATGAAACCGGTCAAACTGCTGTCCATTGTTATTAGCCTGTTGCTGCTGTCGTGCAGCCTCGCCTATGCCGGCAAGGATCTCGATGCCGTGCGCAAGAAAGGCTTTATCCAGGCCGGCGTCAACGGCGGCGTCTTCGGCTTCGGCATGCCGGACGCAAAGGGGATCTGGAAAGGGCTGGACGTTGACACCGCCCGCGCCGTCGCAGCGGCGATTTTTGGCGACGCCAGCAAGGTCAAGTTCACCCCGCTGACCGCTCAGCAGCGCTTCACCGCCCTGCAGACCGGCGAGATCGACCTGCTGACCCGCAACGCCACCCGCACCCTGGGCCGCGAAACCGATCTTGGCCTGAACTTCGTGCAGGTCAACTACTACGACGGTCAGGGCTTCATGGTGCCGAAAAAACTCGGTGTGAAGAGTGCCAGGGAGCTCGACGGTGCGACCGTCTGTGTCCTCCCCGGCACCACCACCGAGCAGAACGTCGCCGACTACTTCCGCTACAACAAGATGCAGTGGAAACCGGTGGTCATCGAGTCGACCACCGAGTTGGCCAAGACCTTCTTCGCCGGCCGCTGCGATGTGTTGACCTCGGATGCCTCCCAGCTGGCCGGCACCCGCGCCGTGGCCCCGAACCCGAAGGATTACGCCATCCTGCCGGAGATCATCTCCAAGGAGCCGCTGGCCCCGGTCGTACGCCACGGTGACGACCAGTACCGCGATATCGTCGACTTCACCGTGCTGGCCCTGATCAACGCTGAAGAGCTCGGCATCACCTCGAAGAACGTCGACGAGAAGCTCAAGAGCCAGGACCCCGTCGTCATGCGTTTCCTCGGCGTCACCCCGGGCAACGGCAAGGCCCTCGGCCTGGACGAGAAATGGGCCTACAACATCATCAAGCAGGTCGGCAACTACGGCGAGATCTTTGAGCGCAACGTCGGCCCGAACACCACCCTCGGCCTTGAGCGCGGCCTTAATGCCCTGTGGACCAATGGCGGCCTGATGTATTCCCCGCCCTTCAAGTAAGCGCTGTATAACAACCGGGTGAGGTGCCGACACAGGCATATCACCTTTTTCCTTTCGCTGCGCCCTTCGGCGCCACGGCCTAGCCTCAGAAACGAAGTAAAGCAACATGAGTAAAGCTGCCAGTCCAGACGCAGATCTCATGCCGAGTACCGTGCCGTTCTGGCGCGATCCGGAGAAGCGGGCGATGGTCTTTCAGATTGTCGCCCTGCTGCTGGTCTTTGGCATCGGCTACATCCTTTTTTCCAACACCCAGGCCAACCTGAAGCGCCAGTCCATCGCCACCGGTTTCGGTTTTCTGCAGACCGAATCCGGCTTCGAAATTGGCGAGTCGTTGATCGAATACTCGGCCGCCGACACCTACGGCAAGGCCCTGCTGGCCGGAGCCCTGAACACCCTCAAGGTGTCGTTCATCGGTATCATCCTGACGATTATTCTGGGGGTGTTCATCGGTATTGCCCGGCTTTCGCACAACTGGCTGGTGTCGCGGCTGGCGGCGGGTTTCATCGAGGTGATGCAGAACATCCCGGTGTTGCTGCAGCTGTTCTTCTGGTACGCGATCTTTTACGAATCTTTTCCATCGCCGGGCCAGGCACTTAACCCGCTGCCCGGAATTTTCCTATGCAACCGCGGGCTGATACTGGCGGTTCCCGCGAGCCACTCCGCCCACCTGCCGATGCTGGTCGCCCTGTTTGTCGCACTGGCACTCTGGTGGCTGCTGGCCCGCTGGGCAAAGAGGCGTCAGCACCTGACCGGCAAGAGCTTTCCGGTGGTGCGCGGCGGCTTGAGCCTCTGCCTGCTGCTGCCGGCGCTGGTCTGGCTGGCCTTCGGTGCCCCGACAGCACTCGACGTGCCGGTGCTGCGCGGTTTCAATTTCCAGGGCGGGCTGTCTGTCACCCCGGAGTTCAGCGCCCTGTTGCTCGGGCTTGTGCTCTACACTTCGGCCTTTGTCGCTGAGATCGTCCGCGCCGGCATCCAGTCGGTCACCCGCGGGCAGATCGAGGCAGCCATGTCCATCGGCCTGCGCCAGGGACAGGTGCTGTACCAGGTGGTGATGCCGCAGGCGCTGCGGGTGATCATCCCGCCTTTGACCAGCCAGATGCTCAACCTGATCAAGAACAGTTCGCTGGCCATCGCCATCGGCTTCGCCGATTTCGTCTCAGTTGCCAACACCACCATCAATCAGACCGGCCAGGCGATCGAAGGGGTGGCGCTGATCATGTTGGTCTACCTCTGCTTCAGCCTTTCGACCTCGTTGTTCATGAACTTGTACAACAAGAAAATGGCCCTGGTGGAGAGGTGAGAGGATGAGACAACCCAACTCCACAACAACCAGAGAATACCTGAAGCCGCCGGTCACCGAGGTCGGTGTGCTCGGCTGGATCCGCCAGAACCTGTTTAACGGCTGGTTCAACTCTCTGCTCACCCTGCTCGCCCTCTACGGACTCTACCTGACCGTTCCGCCCCTGTTCAAGTGGGCCTTCGTCGACAGCCTCTGGTTAAGCAGCGCAGACGCCTGCCGTGATATCGAAGGGGCCTGCTGGTCGATCATTCCGGCCAACGCCCGCTTCATTTTCTTCGGCTTTTTCCCCGAGGACCAGCATTGGCGTCCGTTCACGGCGATGATCCTGCTGTTCGCCCTGGTCTTCTATACGCAGAACCGCAGAAGCTGGAACCGCGCGCTGTTCCCGATCTGGACCATCGGACTAGTGGTGATGGGCTGGCTGATGCACGGCGGGCTGGGTCTGCCGGTGGTCGAGGCGGCACAGTGGAGCGGCCTGCCGCTGACCCTGATGTTGTCGCTGTTCGGCATGGTCGGCGCTTACCCCCTCGGCATCCTGTTGGCGCTTGGCCGCCGCTCGAAGCTGCCGGCGATCAAGTCGCTGTGCGTGCTCTACATAGAGCTGATCCGCGGCGTGCCGTTGATCTCGATGCTGTTCATGTCATCGATCATGTTCCCGCTCTTTCTCCCGGAAGGGGTCAACATCGACAAGGTGCTTCGCGCCCAGGTGGCGATCATCCTCTTTACCGCCGCCTACATCGCCGAGGTGGTCCGCGGCGGGCTGCAGGCGATCCCCAAAGGGCAGTACGAGGCGGCCGACTCTCTCGGCCTCAACTACGGCCAGGCAATGGGTAAGGTCATCCTTCCCCAGGCGCTGAAGATCGTCATTCCGCCGAGTGTCGGCATCCTCATCTCGGCCTTCAAGGACACCTCGCTGGTGGTCATCATCGCCCTCTACGATGTGCTCAAGACGACCAAGGTTACTCTCTCGAACCCGAAATGGATGGGTTCCTCCACCGAGGCCTACCTTTTTCTGGCGGTGCTTTACTTCATCTTCTGTTACGCTATGTCGAGCTACAGCCGCACACTTGAAAAAACTCTGGATACCGGCCACTGATTTTTAAGACGAGACAACCTATGACTGACAAAAGGATCAAGCAAACCCCATCGACCACCGACCGACCGATCATCGAGATCGTCGACATGCACAAATGGTACGGTGAGTTCCACGTCCTGGCCGACATCAACTTGCAGGTGCAGGAGAAGGAGCGGATCGTCATTTGCGGCCCCTCGGGCTCCGGCAAATCAACCTTGATCCGCTGCATCAACCGCCTTGAGGAGCATCAGCGAGGCCGGATAATCGTTGACGGCATCGAGTTGACTAAAGACATCAAGAACATCGAGAAGGTGCGCGCCGAGGTGGGCATGGTGTTCCAGCATTTCAACCTCTTTCCCCACCTGACCATCCTTGATAACCTGACCCTGGGGCCCATCTGGGTGCGCAAAACGCCGAAGAAGGAGGCCGAAGAGACGGCGATGATGTACCTGGAGAAGGTCAAGATCCCCGAGCAGGCGAAGAAATACCCGGGACAACTCTCCGGGGGCCAGCAGCAGCGCGTCGCCATCGCCCGGAGCCTCTGCATGAGCCCGCGGGTGATGCTGTTCGACGAGGTCACCAGCGCCCTCGACCCGGAAATGATCAAGGAGGTCCTCGACGTAATGATCGACCTCGCCGAGGAGGGGATGACCATGCTGGTGGTGACCCACGAAATGGGCTTCGCCAAGAGCGTCGCCGACCGGGTGCTGTTCATGGACGAAGGGCAGATCATCGAGCAGAACAAACCGCACGATTTCTTCGACAACCCGCAGCAGGAGCGGACCAAGCTGTTCCTGAGCCAGATTCTTTAACTAAAAAAGGTTAAAGGCAAAAGGTAAAAGGAGAAAGGGGGATGGACCAGGTCCCAAGAGATAAGTGCCAAGAGATAAGAAGAAACCGATCACTTATCACTTAGTACATTGTACTAAGCACTATTATTTTCTTTTTTCCCTTATCCTTTAACCTTTCCCCTTCAAAACTTTTAACACCAGGAAACGATCCCAAGGTTTCATACGAAGCTTTCAGAGCTCTTCAAAACGGTTCAGCTCCACATTTTTTCGCAACCTGAGCGGATCGAAGATTCGCCCGTTCATGGCAATATAGACACCCGGCGGCAAGGTCTGCGCGGCGGTGATGGCGCTGGCGACATTGAAAATGGCATCGGTACTGCGAAAGCGGGCCGGCTGCATGGCGCCGGTCAGCACGATGGTCTTCCCGGCGATCCCCTGCAGACGCCTGCCTGTTTCGATCATGGTATCGGTCCCATGGGTGACGACGATCCCTTCGGCATCGCTGGCTTCGATCGCATCGCGGATCTGTTGCCGGTCGTCGTTGGTCATCTCCAGGCTGTCCTTGCGCAGCAGCGAAGTCACCCGGAAGTCAAGCGTCAGGTTGGCATCATGCAGCAGTTCGGTAATCTGCGGACCGCCGACTTCATAATCGCTCTTTTCGTCAAAGTAGACCTTGTCGATAGTGCCGCCGGTGGTGAAGATATCGATCATCCCGGATTCTCCTGTTTCTTTTATGTTATCTGGTTATCTACTTCGCTCAAGTAGCCGGTGTCAGAGCAAAGACTAGTATAAGTATTAGTAGCAGTAGTAGGAAGGGCTAGCCCGGACTATTCACGAGGTTCTTTTCCGTTCCGGCGGCGTTGCTGAGTCGTTCGCTTGTGCGGAATACTAAAGTATGCCTCCGCGCTCACTCCACAGTCGCCTTGCCGGAACGAAAAATTCCTCTCCTGACTATGTCCGCTCAACCCCGCCTAATTCATGATGCTTATAGCGCCATTCCCATTTATCTTTAATTGCCACACAGTTAGCTGACATCTCATTTGCATCATGAATAATGCGGGATAGTAGTAGTAACAGTTAAGGCACCATTGGTTTTACTACTACTCCTACTGCTACTAGTTAGTCCCGTCTGATCCCATCAGTTCTCAAATTTCGAATCCCTCCGGTTCCTCAACGGCCCCCGTTGCGAAGGGAATGGAGCGCATGGTGTTTAAAGAATCGTAGGAGTAAAGCAGCAGCCCGGCCCATATAAAACCGAAGCTCACCAGGTGGGCAGGGGTGAACGGTTCACCGTAAAGGAATACTGCCAGGAGAAAGTATACCGTGGGAAAGATGTACTGCATAAAGCCAAGGGTAGACAGACGAAGGTGTTGCAGGGCCGCGGCGTGGAAGAGCAGGGGCGTGACGGTCACCGCTCCAGCCAGGACGAGGAGTGCGTCCATCCCCGGAACCCCGGACAGGAAAACCATCTCGCCTCGAACCATGACAAAGCCTGAAAACGCCAGGGCCAGCGGGCTTATGAGGAGCATCTGTACCGTTAACCCGGTCACCGCAGGGACCCTGACAGTCTTTCGGACCAGGCCGTAAAAAGCGAAGGTCACTGCCAGGATCAGGGATTCCATGGGCAGGCGGCCGACCATGACCGCCTGCAGAACAACCCCTGCCACCGCCAGGGCAACGCTGAGCGTCTGCCGGACCGAAAGCTTTTCCCGCAGGAACACGAAACCCAGGAAAATGCTGACCAGGGGGGTGATGTAGTACCCGAGGCTGGCCTCCAGGACCCTGTCGTCGGCCACCGCCTTGATAAAAACGAGCCAGCCGCTAGACAGGGACAAGGTGGCGGCAAAGAGGATGGCAACCGATCGGCCGTTGGTGATAATGGCGGAGAACTCTTTGATCCTCCCGGTGATGATCACGAAGGCAAGGAGGAGCACCGACGACCAGATGATCCGGTGGACCAACACCTCGGACGCGGGCACGGATGCCACCGCCTTGAAATATATGGGGAAGGCGCCCCATACGAGGTATGCAGTCAGCCCCTGGATCACACCGAGCCGTTTGCGGGATGCCTTCGTGGCAGCGGCCGTGGTCGTTGTAGAGGGTTTCATGAGGTGGTCTTAAGCGTCATGGTCAATATCCCGAGAATCTGGTATCAGAGCACTTTGGCAACATCTATGCAAACACTCATGCCTGGGACGTCCTCTGAGAGTCATTCAAACAGTATTACCCTACCACCTGGTCTGCAGGACCAAAAATAGATCATTCCGTTTCAACCAACGACAGGTCACACGCATATTCTTTCAGGCACTGAAGGAAACCCATGAAAAGTATAACTTTCTCAGAAACACGGTTTCAAAGGATCGGTTTGTCTGATGCCAAAAAAATCGGGTATTTAAAGGCTGCATTTCACTGATTCTTATCCTCTAGTTCTCCCAAATCACCTTGTCTGAGTCGACACAAAAGAAAGGACGCTGATTCAGCACTCTCAAAATACTTCAATCACCCAAAATCAGGACATTTCCCCCTCACGGTCTCTGACACAGGGGTTTGCAAGTTTTTTTTAAAGTTCCTGCCTTCACCGAAGGCAGGGATAATGAAGTCCTCTGGCACTACGCCATGCTCTCGCAGTGCCTTTGCCATGTCCTTTTCGTGGGCGTCCAGGGTCTGCTCGGGGTGCTCCAGGAGGGTCGAGAAGTGTATGCCTACGCTTTTTTCGACGCGAAGTTCCTTGTGGACCAGAACGGCGTCGTCGGGGTTCATGTGTTGGCTCTTCATGAACCACCGCTTTTCGTAGCTGCCGATAGGCAGGACGGCCAGGGTAAAGGTGTCGAACCGCTCGGAGATCCCGCCAAGAAAGCTCCCGTAGGCAGTGTCGCCGAAGAAGAGTATCCGTTTGCCTCCGCATTCCAGGATATAGCCTCCCCAAAGCGTGCGGTTGGTGTCCAGAAGTCCCCTGCCCGACTGATGGCGTGCCGGTACGAAGGTCACCCGTACCCCGCCTGCCAATTCGCGCTCGTCCCACCAGTCCAGCTCGACGACTTTCGCTGGGTCGATAAAGCCAAGGCGCTTCTTGACACCCAGGCCCACCAACACGAGCGGCTTGTGGCGCTGCCAGAGTGCTTCCATGGTGGGCAGGTCCAGGTGGTCGTAGTGGTCGTGGCTTATCAATACCAGGTCGATGGGCGGAAGGTCCTCAACCGCTACGCCGGGCTTGCGTACCCACTTTGAGCCCAGCAAGGAGAAGGGCCCGGCGCGGTCGGACCAGAAGGGATCGGTCAGGATATTCAGACCTTCCAGTTGGACGAGGACGGTTGACTGGTTGACGTAGGTGAGGCGCAGCCCGCCCGCTCCGACCCGCTCGGGTGGCGGTGGCTGCGCAGAGTCGTCCACCCACTCGGGCCACCGCACCTCTTCCATCTCCCACAACCATTTAAGGTGGTCGGTGAAAGTATTTGCATCCTCCTCGTTGAAGAACACGGTGCCGTCGAAGTGATCCGAGACAGGGCCGCTATGATAGGCGCACGCCGTCAACAACATCAAGGTGCAAAGCAGGATCAGGTTTTCTTTCCCCAAGTTTTATTCCTGTACCCGGTGTCAGAGCAATTTGTTCGAGTAAAAAGTAAAAGGATTTAACCTACTTGTTACCTTTCACTTGTTCCTTGTTACTGCTCTCCCCCCACGGTTACCGTTACTTTTTTCAAGGATTTACATGGATCAGGGTTTTTCCAACGCCCTCCCTGTTTTCCACCCAGAGGTGGGCCTGGTCGGCCCTTTCCAGAGAGAACCTCTCACCGATAACTGTTTCAACCTTCCCGGTGACAAGCAGATCAAGCACAGATTTTACGGTGGAGGCAACGGTTGCGGGGCGATTTTTCCTGATATGTCCGAAACTGAACCCGACCAGGGTGCGGTTGAAGGGATGCAGTAATTCAGAGGATACGATGCCGTAGCCGCCTGAAGAGATGCCAAAGGTCACGAGACGCCCGAAGGGTGCCAGGCATTTAAGTGATTCGGCCAGGGTTGTACCTCCCGCCGAGTTCAGGATGACGTCCACCCCCCGGCCGTCGGTGATCTCATTGACACGGGAGGCGATTTCTCCCTGGGTCCGGTCCAGTGCGACATCAGCTCCCAGCCCCTTGACCAACCGGGCACGGGCCATGTTTCCTACTACGGCGATGATGGTGGCTGCTCCCAACACCCTGGCCATCTGGATGGCATATGTTCCCACACCGCCTGCAGCGCCGTATACAAGAACGCTTTCGCCGGTTCTCAGACGGCCAGCTTCAGTGAGGAGCTGGTAGGCGGTGCAGCCGGCGACTGGAAAACCGGCAGCGGTCGAATCGTCCAGCTCATCGGGTATGGGAAAGGTAAGGGCCTCCCTGGTTACTGCAATTTCACAGTAACTACCGGCGTGGGGAAAGGCGATGACCCTGTTACCGGTTTTAAACCCTTGGACACCGGAACCTTTATTGATCACTGATCCCACCAGATCAAGACCCGGCACGAAAGGAGGTACCCTTGGGGAATGAAATCCCCCGTTCCGTGCGAGGATGTCAGCGAAGTTGACGCTGGTGGTATGAACCCGTATGAGGATCTCATCAGGTCCGGGCTGAGGGTCTGCCAGGGTGGTGTACTCGAGAACCTCAGGTCCTCCGTAACGCGCCGCGACGACAGCTTTCATTGCCTGCTCCTTTTCCCTTTTATACCCTGACCCTGGTGACGGAAAGATCCTGCACGGTGTCAGAGCACCTTGGCAACGTTTATTTATTATACCTGCTCGCAATTAGAGATTGCCAAATTCCTGGGATTAGACTAATCGAGCTTGTGGGGTCAGGAAAGAAGGGTCCGGAACGGGGCTGGCCATCGTCAAGCGAATCGTCACGCAGGTTAATGGTAAAATCTGGGTGAGATCGACCCCAGGTTCCGGGGCGACATTCTACTTTACTCTCCCGACATCGCTGTAGATCCTCCATCCTTTCAGGAAGGATGGGCTGAGAACCAGGAGGATAAAGGACAGGCCCGGTGATGAACCTGGATCTGCCTGCGGTAGTGTATGGAACCTGTCAAATCCCTGTCCAGACATAGCTGCCTTCCTGAACCTCACCGGGTTTGGGGTCCTGAGATCACCCATCATGGGCGAATACAGGTGGATGGACAGCAGGAAAACCGGCACACAATCAAGCAGGCCGGGACCTCCAGTCTGTCCCCGGATAGATGAGGTTATTCTACGATGCCAGAAAGGGGGTTGTAAAGGTGGGTCAGAGGGCAGTTCCGGACCTGCCCCCAATTATTTCAATAATTTCCTGCACTTGCTCTTATCCCTTACCCTTCTTCTTCCTGTTGCCTTTGCTCTTATCTGTACTGTAATAAATATCGCTGCCATCTTTTAAAGCATGGAACTCTTTCGACCCCGGTTTTATACCCAGGCTTTTTGCCAGCACTCCCCAACCTTTGCTCTTTTCGGTTTTATATTTATTTAATACGTAGTCTGCAGGTTTCGATGATATTTCTCCCAATCGCAGCACCATGTAAGCATCAGCAGGACTGTCAACATTTCCAAGCACGACTTTGACCTGTGCATTCCCGATATTGAATCGAGTGGACAGTTGCGCTCTAAAGCCGTCGCGGTCAGCTTCAGCCTTGATGTTGAAATCCTTTGTCCAGTCGAAATCCCCTGCTGCAGCAACCGAGGCAGACAGGACCAATGCCAAAATGACCAGCAGCGAATGCGTAATTTTTCGTATTTTCATAAAAACCTCCTGGTTGAAAAGCTGTCCCGTTTAAAAATCAGTTCCTGGTGCGTAAGGCCTGGTGCCTGGTCCAGGTACATGGAACCAGGTGCCAGGCACTGACTTTTCGTTTCCCCGACCTGGACTCACAGGTCTGTGTCAAGCGAGGCAACGAAGCTATAAACTGCAAAATCGATACCATACCGCATGGCGTGTAACACACTGTAAATACTATTTTTTTTGTGGGCCTGATCATGGCGTGGTTAAATTGGCAACGTTCGTCAACGGATTATGTCAAAAATTGTCAGTTCGCAGCTAACTCTTTACGGAAACTATCGGGACGTATCCGGATATTTTACCAGATGCTAAAAGGCAAATTACGACTCCAGGATAGATCCCCGATTACGCCCTTCGCCAGGCTCCAGACAGGCACCGGCAGCTCACTGGCAGCCCGCTTCCCCCAGCCAGGTGAAGTAGTGGGAAACTTTGGATTTTAGATATTAGTTTTTCAGATCAATAAAACCTGAGTATATGGGGTCCGACCCCACGGTTTTTCTACGGCAATGGAGGTACACTTGCTCACCCGTCGCAGCGTGACCCTGCCCGGCATCTCACGCAAGGGGCAGCGGATTCGCGAACAGGTGCGCAAAGCGCCGATCAAAGCCGGAGATGTTCTGCTGCTGCTCGGTCCCGAGGAACAACTTCCCGATGTGGTGGACTGGCTCGGCTGTCTGCCGTTGGCTGAACGTGGTTTGGAAATCATCCAGCGGAGCAAAGCGTGGGCGGCCGTGGTCATCTTTGCCATCGCGATTATTGCCGCCAGCATAGGCTTGGTCTACCTGCCACTGGCGCTGGCCGCAGTTGTGGTCACCTACACCGCGCTGCGCATCGTTTTCTTATTCCAAATTTACGATTCGGTGGAGTGGCCGGTCATTGTGCTGCTCGGCTCGATGATCCCGATCGGTGCCGCGCTTGAGGCAAGTGGCGGAACGACCCTTGTGGCCAAGACCAGCGTCGACTGGACGGCAGGCCTACCGACCGTCGCGGTCCTGACCATCCTGATGATAGTCACCATGACCCTCTCAGATATACTGAACAATGTGGCGACAGCGCTGATCGCCGCCCCTATCGGGGTCCATATAGCCAACCGACTTAACGCCAATCCGGATGCATTTCTGATGGCGGTTGCCGTGGCCGCGTCCTGCGCTTTTCTGACTCCCATCGGCCATAAGAACAACACCATTATCATGGGTCCTGGCGACTACAAATTCAGCGACTACTGGCGAATGGGGCTGCCCTTGGAGATCCTGGTAGTGCTGGTGGGTATCCCGATGACTCTCCTTGTCTGGCCTCTGTGAACCCTGGCCTGATTTTGTAGCGGCGAGTGGCGATTTCCTGCAGATACCGCGAGTCAGCATACTTCTACCGGCGATGTATGCTTCTCAAAACAATCTTTTGGTACCGAAAACAAGGGCCCCGGGTATTGATCCCGGGGCCCTTTATAAAGGCGTAATGCTTTTGTTCAGCTTCCCGTCAGGTAAACGGTTTACCTGGAAGCGTTGCTGCCGTTATTTAGCAGCATCCCGTGCCTCTTTGAGCCACGAGTCCCACTGGTCCTGATTGGCCTTGATCCAGGCCGCGGCGTGACGCGCGATGTCTGCCTGGGATTTCTCCCCGTCCTCCATCTTCGTGTTCTGCGCGTTGATGTCGCCCAGCGGCAGCTCGAAGAGCTCGAAGAACTTTCTGGCAGCAGGGTTTTTGTCAAGGAATTCCTTGTTGGCCACGACCTGGATGTCGCTGACAACAAAACCGGCCTTGAGCGGATCGGTCACGGCGCCTTCGATGCCGCTGACGGTCATCCTGTCTTTACCCGCTGCCTGTGATTCGAGCGGGTTGATCTCGGGTACGTTGATCCACATGACGTCTTTTCCGGGCTTGAGCTTTCCGATGGTCCAGTTCGGGGCCCAGGTGTAGAAGAAGACCGGCTCACCTGCGCCGTGGCGCGCCAGCGCATCAGCCATGCTGGCCGAGTACCCGGCCGTGATCCGATTGATGTGGTCGTCCAGGTCGTAAACGTCAAAATGATGGGTGATCACCTTTTCGCAGCCCCAGCCGGGGGGGCAGGCGGTGAGATCGGCTTTGCCGTCACCGTTGGAATCGAACGCCTTCTTGACCTCGGGGCGCTTGAAATCGTCCAGGGACTTGATGTCGAACTTTTCCACCATTTTCTTTGACACCAGGTAGCCCTGGAGGCCTCCCGCTTTGACAATGTAACCAAGGACCTCGACCCTGCCCTCTGAACCTTTGGGCATCTGGCTGGTGTGGTTCGGGAACCATCCGTTGGTCCAGTAATCCACGTCACCGAGCATTACCGACTGGTAAAAGAGGGGGTTTTGTAGCTCCATGGGCTTGTTGACCTCGTATCCGAGCTCCTTAAGACCAGCACTGACGATGGCCTCCTGGAAATAGCCCGTGTTCCAGGTGGCCCTGGCGGGCTGGACTTCGATCCCTTTTCCGGGCAAGCTGTCGGCTGCGAAGGCCGGCATTGCCATGACACATATTGCTAATACAACGATCAATTTCTTCATTTTTCCTCCTTCTGTTTTTTATTGCGCCTTTAATGAAGCTGATAACAGGTTATTGCCTGGCGAAACCCTGGGTTATCCTGTCCAGGACCATCGCCAGCAGGACAATGGTCAGGCCGCCTATGGTGGCGAGCCCGATCTCCAGGGTGTTCAGGCCCTGAACCACCGGGTTTCCGAGGCCGCCGGCGCCGATGAGGGCGGCGATGACAACCATGGACAGGGCCATCATGAGAGTCTGGTTAAGTCCTGCCATGATGGACGGCAGCGCCAGTGGGAACTGGACCCGGCTCAGGACCTGCCAGGGCGTTGCACCGAACGAAAGGGCGGCCTCCACCAACTCGGGATGAACCTGCCGGATGCCCAGGCTGGTGAGGCGAACGATGGGCGGCAGGGCAAAAACGATGGTGGCCAGGATACCTGAGACGGTACCGATGCTGAACAGCATCACCACCGGAACCAGGTACACGAAGGCCGGGGTCGTCTGCATGGCGTCGAGCATCGGGCGTAAAACTATTTCGAAACGGTCGCTGCGGCCGGCCATGATCCCGAGGGGGATCCCGGCCAGGGCGCAGAAAAAGACCGCGCTGATCACCATGGCTAAAGTGGTCATGGTCTCCCCCCACAACCCCAGGGAGCCGGCCAGGAAGAAGGTGACAACGGTAAAAACGGTCACCCTCTTGCCGGCGAAACGCCAGGCGGCAACGGCAAAGATGATGATCACCACCACCGGGGGTAGAAAGTTAAAAACCCACTCAAACCCCTTGAGAGACCACTCGATGGGAGCTTTTATTGTCTGGAAGACATCCCGGTAGTTGAGGACCAGCCAATCGACGAAAGCCTGGACCCACTCGTCGAGGGGTAGGATCTTCTCTTTAAAATTAAGGAAATTCATGGGCTATTTCTCCCCTTGGTCGTTGGTCTCGATCTCTTCGTGATCGTCCGGCCGGGTACGCTGGAGGGTACGCAGGAAAAGGTTCTTCGAGACCGCTCCCACATACTTGCCGCTTTCATCGAGTATGGGTAACGGCCAGAGGTTGCGGGCGACCTCGGGCAGGATATCCTGCATGGAGTCGGAAACGCCACCTGTCACGCTGCCCTCGATATAGGCTTCCGAGATCAAGTGCTCTTCTCCCGGCTTGTCGATGAGTGCACGAAGGGAATCGGTTGAAACAACACCTTTGAACTTCTTCTCGATGTCCACCACATAACCGTACTCCCGGTCGTTTTTGATCAGCCGCTGCAAAGCCACCCTTGGGTTCTTTCCGTCGGTAACGGGAATGGTAACCTGCTGGTCGCTGGCGATGTCGCCAGCCGTGAGGATGTTCGTGGGGTCCACTCCTCTGAAGAAGGCCCGGACGTAATCATCGGCCGGGTTCTGGAGGATCTCTTCAGGGGTGCCTACCTGAACGACACGGCCGCCTTCCATGATGGCAATCCGGTCACCGATACGCATCGCCTCGTCGAGGTCGTGGGAGATGAAAACAATGGTTCTTTTTTCCTTTGCCTGCAGCTTGAGCAGCTCATCCTGCATTTCGGTGCGGATAAGCGGATCGAGTGCGGAAAAGGCTTCATCCATCAGCAGGATATGGGGATCCACCGCCAACCCCCGCGCCAGTCCAACCCTTTGTTTCATGCCCCCTGAAAGTTCGTCCGGCCTGCTGTCGGCCCACGATTCAAGACCCACCTGCTCCAATACCTCGAGGGCGCGTTTGTCACGGACATTTCGCTCAACGCCGTCCAGTTCCAGGCCAAATGCGGCATTTTGAAGGACTGTCAGGTGCGGCATGAGAGCGAAAGACTGGAACACCATGCTGAGTTTGTCCCGTCGGAGCTTTACAAGCTGTTCGTCACTCATCGCGGTAATATCTTCCCCCTCGATCATAACTTTTCCCGACGTAGGCTTTATCAACCGGTTGAGCATGCGCACCAGGGTTGACTTGCCGCTTCCTGAAAGCCCCATCACCACCATGATCTCATCTTCTTCGATGCTGAAGGTGGCATCGGCCACACCCACTGTGTGGCCTGTTTTTTTCAGTATTTCTTCCTTGCTGATCCCCTCCCGGATCATCTTCAGGGCTTTTTCCGGCTTTGGCCCGAAAATCTTGTAGAGGTTCTGGATCTCGATCTTGGACATATCAGCTCTCCCTGCTCGATAAGAGCTATCAAAGAACGCACTTGTCCCTCGACATAGGGGACCGTTTAAGCTTCACACCGGGATCGATGGGGAAAGCTCAGATCTGGTCCCGATCTGCTAGATGTGTTCTCTGGTCGCGGATGGCGTTGCTACTGCAGATGGCGTTGCTAATTTAGAGCGGATCGATAATTTTCCCAAAATATTGTTTGTCTCCCGGCTAGAGTTAACCCTGCGGTTTAAGGCATTTTATTATCATTTCAGACGAATGAGTCACCCAGGTAAATTCGCCGATCGCTGTTAATACTATAACATTCCAGGTAAAATTACAAAACAGAGCCTCTTCCAACATGAAATGAGTCTGAAGCAAGCCTCGTGTTTCTAACATGAGAGGAGTCTGAACAACAGGTCTGAAAACGTTCATGATGAAAGGATGAAAATTATCATGAATGTCAAACACCTCCAGACCCTTCAACAGGTCACCGACTTTCTGCATGGCAGCAGTGCCTTTGAACCGGCTCCTGCAACGCAGGGAGAACGCTACCAATGGATAGATCAGACCCTGCGACACTTCCGCTATGATAGCCGTACTAAGGCAGAGAAAGGTCTGCTGATCGTCTACCTGTGTCGCATCAGCGGTTATTCACGACAGCAGATCACTCGTCTGATTCGACGCTGGGCATCCGAGCAGACCAGGCTATTACACTGGTCACCTATAAATCCAAGAAGGGCTACCCGGAACCGTTGCGCCGGGTCAGCTACGTTGATAAAGAACGAAACAAACGATTGGTGTTTCTCACCAACAATTTTGAGATCGCGGCACCAACGGTTGCCGCAATCTACAAGCAGCGCTGGCAGGTGGAACTATTCTTCAAATGGATCAAACAGCATCTGCGAATCAAAGCGTTCCTGGGAACCTCGACCAACGCCGTCAAAAGCCAGATCTGGGTTGCCTTGTGCGTCTATCTGCTCGTAGCGATAAACAAGAAACGGCTTCAAGTTCCATGCACGCTCTACACTTTTCTACAGATTCTGGAGGTCAACTTGTTCGAGAAAAAGCTTATTTCTCAGCTAGTTACGGACGCGCTCAAACAGGTTCCAGACCTACCAGAGCGTAACCAGTTGAATTTGTTCAACTATTAACCGGACACTACTGATCTACGCTCTCAAAATCAGATGAACCACGCATCAGTAAATACTGTTTCATGCGACGCTTCAGCGCACCGTGAAGCGACTCCACATCACCATTTTCGTGTGGGGCATTGACCTGGATCGTATGCGGCCGCATACCAAAATGACCCATCACATCCAGGTAATCCTTGTTGAAGGACCGACGGTGGCCGTCCTCCTTGGAAGGATTATGCGTAGCCGCACTGCTGTGATCGGTCCAGTGTTCCAGCGGAACGTGTCCCAGCCGGAATAGTGCCGCCTGAATACCGGTTCGTAGTGCCAGGAGGCTCTCGCTGTGGCAAATCGTTGCCCATTCCCAGTTCGAACAGGTCAACACGCAGTGACAAAGCAAATGAGGGAAAGGTTTGCAGTGGACCCCAATGTCAAGACCACTTTCCTTTGAACTTAAGGTGTATCCTCTCCGTGTAAGAGGCGGAG